>CAZOBQ010000159.1:0-5159 GCA_964578155.1 uncultured Lentisphaeria bacterium | reverse complement strand
ACCGGTATTTCAGGCATGTCTTATCATGGGGGAATATCTGGTGTTGCCATTGCTCTCTGGCTTTATGCTCGAAAACATAAGATCAAATACTTTGAGCTTACAGACTTACTTATGACCGGTATCCCTCTAGGTTTTACCTTTGGTCGTATTGGCAACTTTATCAACGGTGAGCTATATGGACGTGTGACTGAGAGCTGGATCGGGATGTATTTTCCTCATGCCAGGGATGGATTACTAAGGCATCCCTCACAACTATACGAAGCCTTTTTCGAAGGCTTGGTTGTTTTCGCCTTTGTATGGATTCTTAGAAACAAGGCTCCCTTTGCAGGCTTTATTTCGGGGCTATATATCTTTGGGTATGGCTTTGTTCGATTCTTTATTGAATTCTATCGACAACCGGATGCTCATCTTGGCTTTGTTTTTATGAATTTTAGCATGGGGCAGGTACTGTGTTTTGGTATGATCATAGCCGCTGGTTTGGTCTGGTACCTTGGATATACTCAGCATAAAAAAGTTGAGAACATTTCTTAATGACCCTCCTGATAATTGCTGTGGCCGCACTTCTGGTCGGTCCTCTTCTAGTTAGAATTTTTGAGAAACAACCTGGGGTCAATAGATTTTTAGACGGTTTTATTCTCGTTTCTATAGGTGGCATTGCAGTAACGCATCTCCTGCCGGAAGCTGTGGTAGAGATTGGTGGGATGGCTTTACTCATGGTCGTATTGGGTGCCTTACTACCATATCTGGCAGAACGAGCATTCCATAGTTATGAACGGGTGACCCATAATAGTGTGCTCATATTGGCGCTAAGTGGAATTCTTGTGCACACGCTTCTTGATGGAATGGCATTGTCAATGTCATCCACAGGTCATGGTGCTGGGAAAGCACTGGCTATTGCCGTTATCCTTCATCGACTTCCTGTTGGGTTACTTATTTGGTGGGCTTTAAAACCATTCACCAGTGTTAAAACTATCATATCTGTCCTTGGGCTGATGAGTTTATCAACTATTGCTGGTTTTAGCCTGGGTGGAACTGAGATTACTTTCATTCATGGCGCGGGTATCAGTTATTTCCAGGCACTGGTCACAGGATCATTGCTGCATGTACTATTTCATAGGCATATACACCAAGCGGTTCATCACGACAATGATGAACACGAACATTCTTATTCTGATAGTGCTTATCCAGCGGCGATTGGAGCATTGTTGGGTGCGGCCTTACTTTTCCTATTACCTTTGGGTGGTAGTTTACCACACGACCATTCCATAGGTTCCACGGCAGAAATTGCCATTGGCTTATTTTTAAAGAGCGCTCCTGCTCTATTGCTAGGTTTCATTATTGCAGCAGGCATCCAAAATTTCATTCCGGAAGCTAGCATGAACTGGCTCCACTCAAAAAGCCGATCAATTCGCGTCAGCAAAGGAATGCTCTTTGGTTTACCGTTGCCCATCTGTTCTTGTGGGGTTGTTCCGCTCTATCACAGTTTGGTGAGAAGGGGCGTTCCGATTGGTGCCGGGATGGCATTTCTAGTGGCCACGCCTGAGCTAGGAATTGATGCTATTCTGATCTCAGTCCCACTGTTGGGAATGAAAATGACGCTTATTCGGCTGGGTGCAGCAGCCTTAATAGCATGGCTGACCGGCTATATAATGGATTTATTAATTCCTACTGATGAGCCTAGCAATCAGCCTTTAATAGAGTCTGAGCCCATGAGTCCGAGTATCACACCCTGGAAAAGATTTTGGTCAACCTTAAACCATGAATTGATTGATCATCTTGGTCCCTGGGTCTTGTTGGGTTTGATAATCGCAGCGATTACAGATCCATTTTTGTCAAAAATAGATTGGGGATCCTTTCCTGCAGGAGTTGATATTCTGATTATGGCGCTTGTAGGTATGCCCCTTTATGTTTGCGCAACAGGCGCCACGCCCATTGCCGCAATTATGTTGATGAATGGAGTTTCTGCCGGTGCAGTATTAGCTTTTCTTATCACTGGACCAGCTACCAATATTACAACTCTGGGAGTGATGAAAAAACTCCATGGGAATAAGGTCGCCATTATTTTCCCCGTAGTGATTGTATCCCTTACCATCATCGTGGGATTAGGTGTTAATATGATGCTAGGTGATACAGCCAGTTTTACAGGGGATTCAGACATCCATGAGGATTATTCATGGTTGAATATCTCTGCAGGTATATTACTATTAGGCTTGTTCGTAGGTTCGTTGTTCAGGATTGGTCCCAGAGGGATGCTTGAGAACCTTTACGAAGGTTTGGGTTCTTCAGATAATGAGGACGAGAACTGTGATTGTCATAGCCATTAAAAAGTTGATGTCATTTAGGAATCAAAGATGAAAATACTATTGGCCGGTGGTGGAAGTTCACATGAATGTGAGGTATCACAGAAATCAACTGATGCTATGGAACGTGCCTTAAAGGAACTCGGTTACCCCTATAAACGTGTTGATGTCGTAAGTGAGCTGGATGTGACCAGGCATTGGGATAACTCATTTGATATCGCTCTTTTAGGTTTTCATGGAAGAGCTGGCGAAGATGGCCTCCTTCAATCCATTCTTGAGGCCAATCAGATTCCGTATACAGGAGCTGGTGTAAATGATAGTCTACTAGCCTTCTCAAAGGATGCCTCTAAACGATTATTCAAAGATCATGGTGTTCCAACTGCTGACTGGGAATTGCTACAACATGATCCTGGCAATGAGCTACCAATAAGCAGGCTGGAGTTACCATACGTTATTAAGCCTGACAATGAAGGCTCAACTATCGGTCTTTCAGTTTGTTCAAAGCCCGAGGATCTGGTGAGTGCAAAAGCTGTCTCGGGACCATTCAGTCGCTTGATCTTCGAAAAGTTTATTCCCGGGAGAGAGTTGACCGTGGGTGTGGTTGGTGGTGAAGTCTACCCAATTGTTGAAATATTCCCTGGTCATGAACTCTATGACTACGAGTCAAAATATACTAAGGGTATGAGCCGTTATGAATGTCCGGCCCTGCTGGATGATCAATTGGCAGTTCGCGTGCAAGAATTAGCGAAACAGGCCATGGACGTCGTTGGGGTTCAGGTCTATGGTCGCGTAGATTTTCGATTAGATCCGGATGGAAAACCCTGGTGTTTGGAGATCAACACACTGCCAGGTATGACAGAGACTTCTTTATTACCAATGGGTGCTAAAGCCTTTGGTTTGTCCTTCCCTCAGCTAATTGATGAAATTCTCAATCAAAGTATGAATAAGTACGCTTAGGATAAAAACGATGAGTATCCGATTCTACAATACCATTAGTCGAAAAAAGGAAGTGTTCCAATCCTTAGATGAGGGCAAGGTCCGGATGTATACCTGTGGACCCACCGTATATGATTTCGCCCATATTGGTAATTACAGAACATTCATGTTTGAAGATCTATTACGACGATATATAGAATATCGCGGATATGCAGTAAATCAGGCCATGAATTTAACAGACGTGGATGACAATACGATTCGCCGAAGTCGGGAACGGGGTATTTCACTCACTGAGCTTACAGATGAATTCAAGGCAGCTTTCCATGCTGATCTCAAGACGCTAAATATTCAGCCTGCTCAGCAGTATCCTGAGGCTACTAATTATGTAGCAGAAATGATCGATATGGTGAAAGACCTTGAGCAAAAGGGTTTTGCCTACAAGACTGATGACGGGAGTGTCTATTTTGATATTGAAAAATATGGTGATTACGGGAAATTAGCCCGTCTCAACCCAGATGAAATGATCAGTGGTGAGCGTGTTACTGATGATAGCTACGAGAAAGAAGGCGCTCGTGATTTTGCCCTCTGGAAAGGCTACAAGCCTGATGACGGTGATGTAAAGTGGGATTCACCCTGGGGAGCAGGTCGGCCGGGCTGGCATATCGAGTGTTCAGTTATGTCTACGGAACTCCTGGGGAACCATTTTGATATTCATTGTGGGGGAGTGGATAATATTTTTCCACATCATGAGAACGAGATCGCTCAAAGTGTCTGTGCCACAGGTCATGACTTTGTCAACTACTGGATGCATTCGGAGTATCTATTGGTCGATAATAGGAAGATGTCCAAATCGCTGAATAATTTTTATACACTTCGTGATCTATTAGATCAGGGCTATCCTGCTGAGGCAATTCGCTGGATGTTGATCACAACCCACTATCGTCAAAAGTTGAACTTCTCAGTAAACAGACTAGAGGAAGCCAAAAAAGCGGTTAGTCGTCTTCGTGATTTTGAAGTGAAACTGACTGAATATGAGGGTGCTGGATCAGATGACGGAAAAATACAGGTGAAGGAAGCAGAAGCTCAATTTACTTTTGCCATGGATGATGACCTCAATATTTCCGGTGGATTAGCAGCCATCTTTGATCTGGTCCGTTGGGGGAATCGAGCCATGGATCAGGGTGAGCTAAATGCTCAAGGCGCAAGAGCTGTCTTGGAGCTACTGGAGCGCTTTGATCATGTACTTGGTGTCTTCAGGATGGATAGCGGTTTATCTCTTGCAGTTGATGAAGTTTATATCGAATTAAAAATTACTGAGAGAAATCTAGCAAGGGCCAATAAAGACTTTGGGTTGAGTGACGCAATTCGCGATGAATTGGCCGCCAAGGGCGTTGAAATAATTGATACTCCTGATGGCACAAAGTGGAAACTAAAATAGGCACTAATAGTGTTGGTAGAGACGCCAGGCATTGCTTCTGTACACACACCGAGACAGAGGCCAAAGCAACTCCGATAGGGGTATATCAACAAACAATATCTTCCTGAAGAATTTAGTCTGAATCTGATTAGATAATTTTTCTTAAAAATACTTTCTCAATAGTACTTGCACTGCGAGTGATAGCATATATATTCTTCGGCTTTTGTATAAAACGGCCAAGGTAGCTCAGTTGGTAGAGCTTCGGTTTTGTAAACCGGTGGTCGCAGGTTCGACTCCTGTCCTTGGCTCGAGCATTCATGGGTCGATGGCCGAGTGGTTAAAGGCGGCAGACTGTAAATCTGCTCTCGTATGAGTACGGTGGTTCAAATCCATCTCGGCCCACGCTTTTTTGACAATATTGGGGAGGCAATTCAGAGAGATTGCTGTCTGTACCCAGTGGGTGTAGTTCAATGGTAGAACACCAGCCTTCCAAGCTGGTTATGTGA
>CAZOBQ010000158.1:2315-5184 GCA_964578155.1 uncultured Lentisphaeria bacterium | reverse complement strand
ACTAAACTGGAACACTGAATATGGACAATTATGGCTCTGAGATGGCAAAGTTATACGATACTATCCATGGAGATAAAGACTATCGCATTGAAACTAAATTTATACAAGATACCTATTTTAAATATGCTGATATTAAGCTAACCGCGATTGTTGATATCGGATGTGGTACGGGCAGACATTCAATTGAGATGGCAAAATTAGGTTATCAAGTTACCGGTGTCGATCCATCTAGTGACATGATTCAAATCGCGAAAGAGAATTACAGCACGATAGGTAACTGCGAATTTATAGATGGGTATTCGTCAACCATAGCGGGTGAATACCAACTCGCAGTCAGTATGTTTAATGTTATCAATCATATAATGTCCGTGAATGAACTAGTTGACTTCTTCAAATCAGCGAAAAAACTTTTGGTTAATGGTGGGATTTTTATCTTCGATTGTTTTAATGGAACTGCTGCATTGATTGATCCACCAAGGAATAGGGAAATAAAAAAGATGATTCCTAATAGCGGTGAGATGCTAATATCCACAACTTGTGAATCATCTATGATGGAATCCACTGTTGTTATGCACAATACTATAAAATATATGGATGAAGTATATTCGTACGATCTGAGTCATAGATTATGGAGCCCCATGATAATAACTGAATTGCTTAGTAATGTGGGTCTAAAATTTATTAAGGCAACAAAAGCCTATCATCTAGATTCTGATGCATCAATTGATGACTATAAGATTGTATTTATTTGTAAAAGTATATGACAACCTCGAGTGATAATAGTCTATCACAGAGTCCTATTTTTATTGTAGGCTTCCCTCGGTCTGGGACAACACTATTACAATCTATATTGGCTACACAGCAAGGTGTCTACTCATTCCAAGAAACTCATTTCTTTACTGATACGCTATCATTGATCAGGATCAATCAAGAAGGCTACGTAGACCCAGATTGCTTAAATTCTGTATTTAAAAATATATATACACATACTGAATGTGAGTTCTCTAAAAATACTAGGAATGAAATAATAGAAGTAGCGAATAAGGGTACTCTATCAAGCAAAATGATGTTTGAGTATTTGGTGATAGAGCTATTGGCTAAACAGGTTGATGAACACAAACTCAGTAGCATACGTTGGATAGAAAAAACTCCTGGTCATATTAAACACATCAAAGCAATCCATGATATGTTTCCAGATGCAAAGTTTATAGAGATCGTACGAAACCCGTTAAATGCAATCTACTCCTATAAAGAAAAATTACCAGATGGAGACAGACATACGATAGAGGCATTGGCAAACCAATGGAAGAGGTCAAGGCAACTATTCCAGGAGTTTAGTGATCAGCATCCACATGCTACTCACTCTGTGAAAATGGAGAACATAATAAATAACCCTGAGGGTGGCTTAGTTGAACTAGCAGATTTTCTCGGTTTTCAAGTTGATCTGGGAAAAATAAAAAATACTCAATCGGTAGCAAATGAGTTGGTTCTGGGTAGTGAAACCTGGAAAAGGATGAATACTGGGGTAGGTATCACTGTGATAGATCCTGGTTACCATTGGGAATACAAGGACAAGCTGAAGATTAAGTATTTGTTGCGGACAGATCTATATGAGACCGGCTATAAGCAGCCAATAGATCCATTCCAGTTAGTATATAGTATCAGCATGATCTCGTTGAGTCACTTGAGTAGAATCCCTATCCCTTCGCAGGTTAAGGGCAGCATGAAGAAGCTTCTGACAAAATTGGGCTTATGGCCATATCTGGATAAATAGAATGAGTCCTAGAAGAGTATTATATTTCTATCAGGCTGGGCACTATCCCAATCCACGAAAAAGTGGTGCTGACCGAGTATTTTTTGTAAATGTAAATGCACTAGCCAAAGCCGGATATCAGGTCATTTATGTAGAGGTTGGTGATAGTGGTAGTCCTAAAAGTGGTAAAGAGGATGTATATATCCTCTTAGAGGGTACGGAGAATATGAAGCATACCTCCGGTTGGAAGTATCAGTATGACCGATGGGTTTATCCTGTATTACATCCAGGCAGAAATAGGTACTCTCCATTTCTTAGTAAAAGCGCGGGGTTCATGATACAAACTCTTATAGAGAAATATGAACCTGAATTACTCTTCTATGAGAATATTCGATCCTATCTTCTCTCAAGCAAAATAAAAACAAATGTTAAAAGTATAGTTTGTATTCATGATCTAGATTATATCCTGAACTATGGAAAGAATCTTATTCGGGTTAATAATTCTAGTTCCAAAACTTACATCAAGACCTTAAAGAAGATACAGGTAAAACTTCAATACTATTCAGAGAAGATATGGACAAAACAAGTTTTAAAGAATTCAGATGCTTTGTATGTGGTCAGTAAGAATGATTATAAATCGCTTTCTAGCCCGAGAACAAAACTATTTCATGCTGATTGTCCGGTAACTGTCTTCCCTGATGCATCACAGCGCCAGATAATAGAAACTAAGTTAGAATTGCAGAGTGAGAATAAAATCAAGATACTGCACGTTGGGAGATTGAGTGCTAGCCACAACAGAAAAGGTGTGTTATGGTTTTTAAATGAATGTTGGCCGAAGCTTCAACTGATGAATAGCACCATAGATTATGAGATTCATTTTATTGGTTCAACGGAGAATATTGAAGAAGACATGATTCAGTATAGAGATGACCCAAAACTCAAATTTCGTGGTTTTGTAGAAGACCTGGAACAGGAACTGATGGGAGCTCATTTTATGATAGTTCCGCCTGGCTACCCAACTGGTGTGAGAACCAAAATCCCTGAAGCATTTGCATGGGGCTTGCCTGTGATTACTGGGGTGCATGATGCGAATGGGGTTGGGTTAAAGTATGATGA
>CAZOBQ010000158.1:0-2305 GCA_964578155.1 uncultured Lentisphaeria bacterium | reverse complement strand
TGGCTATGATGACTCGCGAGTCATCATAGCCAATTCTCCGCAAGAATATTCTGAAGCTTGTATCAGATTAATTAATGATTCAAAACTAAAGCGTGAGATGGGAAAAAATGCCCTAAAAACATGGCGTGATGATTTTGATCTAGACAAAGTCATAAATGGCACTGCAGATTGGATTAACAGTAGTGGTTAAAAAATATAAACCTATTTACCTCTTGCAGTAAGCTTCCCGAAAAAAATGTCCATGAAACCAAAAGTACTAATCCCTATCTCCATCCAGTTTAGCATTCGGTATGTTGTAAGAACGGGGTTTCTTGGAAGAATCAGGGAATACATTGATCCTGTCATTTTGCTATTTTTGGATAATAAAGATTTTGAAGCTGAGTTGCTAAAAAAGGGTATAAGCTACATTCGCATGCCTGAGATTAATTTGCCGGTGGATATGAGACATACAAGAGCTAAGATCAATTACTGGTGGCAAAAGAAATATCTGAGAAGTTCGAATACACCAATTGATCATCACCGTGATTCACTCATCGCAGATGAAAATATTCTGTTCAAAATCAGGAAGATGTTGATCTATTTTGTTTATACAATATGGCATCGTTATTTTGGTGGTATCCATAAAATTATTGAACATGAGGAGCATGTATTTCAGTCTAACTCGCAGATATCTGAGTTAAAAAATCTGATTCTCAAGCTAAAGCCTGATGCCTATCTCAGTTTTGCACCATTCTTATTGGGTGAAGAGATTATTGGTCGTTTAGCAAATTCAATCGGTATATCGTGTTTTGCATCAATTCTATCTTTCGACAATCTGCTGAGAGGGAATAGGGTTCCTGTTGTGTTTGATCAATACTTCCTATGGAATCAGGATATGAAGCGGCAGCTTCTTCGCAGTAAACCAGAAGTATCCGAACAAAACATAGAAATTGTTGGACCCCTTCAGTTTGATTTCTACTATGATAAAAGTTACCTCTGGGATGAAGATGAATGGCGGAACAGATTAGGACTTCCCCCTGACCGGCCGGTTATTCTGTTCGGTGCTGGTTTTTATAAAATTGTACCAAATGAACACCATTGGTTAAATCAATTGGACGATGCTATCGAGGATGGTGAGATTAAAAATCATCCCATAATCTTATTCCGAATTCATCCGAATGATCCCATTGATCGTTGGGAACCAATCCTGGAGAATGCCAATAATGTTGTTTATGATGAGCCATGGGGTTCATCTACCGGGGGAAAAGCTCAAGCTAATATCGATAGGGACGGTATTGAGAAATTGGTATCAACATTGTGCCACTGTCAGGTACATGTAAATGCAAGTTCAACAATGACCGTAGATGGTGCTATTTTTGATAGACCACAGATTGGTCCTGCATACGATGATCAGCCTGGCAGAAGGTATGATAGGGTTGTTAAGGACTTGTATAAGAGAGAACATTTTTTACCAATCATACAATCTGGGAGCTTGGAGTTGGCAAATTCCAAGGATGAACTTGTCCAGCTAATAAACTCCGCATTTTCTGACTCAAAAAAACTATCAGCTGAAAGGAAGGACATGATAAGAGAAATCTGTACTTTTGATGATGGTAAATCAACAGAGAGACTGGAAAGAGCGTTTAAATCGTTTTTGCAATCGAATGGCATGATATAGAGTAGAAGATTCGTTTAAGTAAATTAGTTCCCAAACTAACAACAATAAATAATGAGTTATTAAAATGATCGATAATGCACTGTTCAAAGAAGCAATTATAAAAGATTACCGTCTATTCAGATGCCCATTGAGTGGGGATGTTTTAAAGGAAAATAGTGGTGAACTTCTGTCAGAGCATGAGCAAACCAGGTTCACAGTTTATGACGGGATTCCCGACTTTGCAGCCCTGACAATTCAAAGCACCCTGAAAGAAGAGGTTCAGGAATTTTGGGACAACTGCCCAAATGAATCCGTCAAAAGCACAGCCTCTTTAGGCTCCCCTGAATATTATGCAGATACTGAAGAAGACCGACAAGATATTCATGTAAACTTTAATCAACGTTTCCTAAATACTGCAATTGGATTTGATCAGATCAAAAATAAAACAATCCTGGAGATTGGTTGTGGAATAGGATTAGATGCAATCCAATTTGCACGAAATGGGAATAAATTACATCTAATGGATCTTTCAATAAATAGCATAAAGATTGCTCTGGGTCGACTACAAAATGAAGGCTATAAGGCAGTTGCATGTGTAGGTGATGCTAACAGATTGCCGTTCGCTGATAACAGTTTTGACCTAATCTATTCTTTCGGAGTTTTACACCA
>CAZOBQ010000157.1:0-5457 GCA_964578155.1 uncultured Lentisphaeria bacterium | reverse complement strand
TTCAAGTGAAACGGGGGAGGTTGGTGGCTGGATCATGAAGGCAAAGGCTGGTTATCGATATACCTTACCGTATAGTCTTTCCACTGATATAGGCATGCAATCAGTCATGTCTACATTCTCGGAAAAAACTATCATTAACCCAAGTTTTTTAGTCAATTGGGAACCATCCAATATTTATAATGCCTATTTCTCAATGGTCCAATCCAGTCCAATGGTCCGCGAGATATCCACGTCAAATACGTTGAGCCAACCACTCTTCGATATCTTAATACCCGCCGATACCTCATTAGGTGTCCCGGAGAAACTCAATATTAGTTTCGGGGGCAGGCTAATGCCTGTTATAGGATATGACCTGAAAGCCAATCTGTTCTCAGACATTCTAAGTAGTCCTGTTGTAATGGACAGCAGTTGGCAAGGTGATTTTTCTAGTCAGGGCCAATGGCTCATGGAATATGAATCAGGGAGCATCAGCGGTCTTGACCTATCTATTGAAAAACTAACGCCAGGTTTGAGAAGTCTGGCGAAGTACAGGTATAGCCGAGCACAGATAACTGACAAGCTAGGGGATAAAATATTCATGCCAGGGCATCGTGAACATGAATTCTATTTGATCTTCGATGGTAAGTATAAGGAAAAAATGGGATACCGTTTTGACTTCACTCTTGCTTCAGGGAAACATTTTTATGAGGACAATCAAAGCTGGAATTGGTCTTCACCCTATCACCGTGTAGATGTTTCTTTCTACCGGGATATAACCTGGGAAGGTGCCGATGGCAGGGTAAGTCTACGATTAGTGAACCTCACCAACAGTTCAAACTCTGACACCGAATTCAGCCCTGCTAGCTGGGTAATCAATACCTTACAGGACAGGGCCTTTGTTCTCTTACCCTTTACCCCAACCTTAAATATTGAATTTGGCTTTTAGTCTGTAGGTATAAAAAAAATCTAAATAAAAAAGCACTGTCCGAGGACAGTGCTTTTTTATTTGAGAATGTTAAGAGTGATTAGCCTGGGAGTTGACTAGGTGTCATCAACAAATCTTCCATAAGTTTTAGCTCGTCAATTCCAGAGATAATGATATTTGGGTCAGTAGTAAAATATTTACTTTCCAGTTTGCCCATATAATCCATATCTCTCAAGATGCATTTCATAGTGTTTGTTCGAGCGAGCTTCTTATGATCTGAACGGATGATTGTCCAGGGAGCAACTGTCCGGTTTGTCTCTGAGATCATCTGAAATTTCTTCACTGAGTACTGATCCCAAAGGTTTTGAGCCTCCATATCAACCGGAGAAATTTTATGCTGTTTTAAGGGGTCAGTTTCACGGCCTTTAAAGCGAGCGAGTTGGACTTCTTTGGAAACTGAGAAGTAAAATTTGAAAAGTTTGATACCATCCTTGACCAGCATTTGCTCAAACAGGGGAACATCCTTTAAGAAGCGCTTGTTTTGCTCATCAGTGCAGAAACCCATAATGGGTTCTACCATAGCACGATTGTACCAACTACGATCAAATAGAACTATTTCACCCGCAGTAGGAAGATGTTGGATATATCTTTGAAAATACCATTGATTCCGTTCACGGTCACTGGGCTTCTCCAGGGCAACTACACGGGCACCACGAGGATTAAGGTGCTCGGTAATTCTTTTAATTGTCCCACCTTTTCCAGCAGCATCACGACCCTCAAATATCATAAGCACTCTTGACCCATTTGCCTTGACATGTTTTTGTAGTTTTAAGAGTTCAATCTGGAGGCGTTTAAGTTCAATCTCATACTCTATAGTTTTCTTTTTGACATAAACAGCCACACGACCCTTTGAATCGGTATTGTCCAGGTTACTAAGGGCTGTTCCTTCATGCAGATCTGTTTTTTTGATCTTCTTCTTTACCGTCGGTTCTGCTTTTAAAGTCTCAGTGCTTTTTGTGACAGGTGGTTTAGCCTGAGCTGGTTTGGCTGTAGAAGATCTTCTTGTAGTTGGCTTTTTTTCCATGGATCTATCCCTCTTAATTAACCTATAAAAGTACCGTGCTTGCGACGTTGCTTTTCCATCAATTTCACTTCGCATTCACCGCTGATAACCACATCTTCATTCATTTTAAAATCCAATGACCTGGCTCTACCACGATAACGGACCGAATTTAATATTAACTTCATGGTCTCCAAACGGGCCAAGTGCTTACTGTCTGACCGGATGATATACCATGGTGCAGCTTTAGAATTTGTTTTTTGGAGAAGTCTAAATTTCTTCTCGGTAAACTCATCCCACAAGTTCTGTGCCTGAAGATCAACCTCACTTAATTTCCACTGTCGTAGTGGATCATTCATGCGTCTCTCAAAGCGACGATTTTGTTCTTCCTTGGATACCGAAAAATAGAGCTTTAGTAGGATGGTTTGCCTGTCACTCACAAAATTACGCTCATACGTGTTAACAGTCTTAAGGAATTCCTGATACTGTTTTTGTGTACAAAATCCCATGACAGGTTCTACCAATGCTCGATTATACCAGCTTCTGTCGAAGAGAACAATTTCACCAACGGATGGGAAGCGTTCGATATAGCGTTTCAAATGTAGTTCTGTCAACTGACGTTGAGAAGGTTTGCCGGGAACTTCAACGCGGTATCGTTTCTCATTCATATAACGTGTGATACGTCTTATCGTGCCACCCTTACCTGATGCATCTCTACCGTCAAATAAGATGATTATTTTTTTGCCCGTTTTTTCAATATGCTGTTGAAGTTTGATCAGTTCAGCCTGGTAGGGTTTGAGGTCTTCATTCTGCTGGAATTTGCCAAGGGCAGCGTTAACAATTCGTTCTTTTTGCTTTTTTTTCAGCGCATCTTTGATCCCATCCATACCGCCTTTTGCCGATGGATCCATCTTTTTCTCAACCTTGCTGAGAACAGATTTAATCGTTTCATGGGCTTTAGAGTCCCGCGGGGAGGTTTGTTCTACTGGTAAATCTTTTTCTTTTGGATCCATGGTAACTCTCTAGTGTAAATAATTTGACGGCGAATATTTAAATCACCTTATTAGGACAGTTCCCCCTCATCGAAGAGTGTTATCCAGATTTGCCTGAGGTCTAATTATATTCGTCGAATATCACCTTATAGGTGACATATGATATATTTTTGGGGTCCAAGCCTGGAGGCATTTTTACTTCGACCTTAAACTTGGAAATTTCACCGGGTGAAAGTGAACTTTCGCTAACTACTCCAGAGTAAAAAGAATAGGATTCTCCGCTCACAAAGGAGGAGTCATGGGCAACAATACTTGTCCGTTTGTCATGTAGACGAAAACTTACGCGAATAAAATCTGCACGCCTCAAACCCTTGTTTTTCACTTCACCAATGAATATCCGGCTATTGGCATGGCGTTGGTCTTCAAAATCACCATTGAGTACAACATCAGCATGGAGATTGTCAAAAGGTTTTAACTCTTTAATGTTTTCCTGAACGATGGACAGCGTTCCAATATTTGTCTGGACGGTGATTCTATCAATGTCCTCAGAGATGATTTTACCCTGAACAACGGTTCCGTTCTTTAAGGTGATTTCGCTGATCTTTTCAGGAAAATTGACCAGTCGTTTTATCTCTTTACGGATTCGTGGGGCACTAAGATCATCATATTCCCGTAATTGTATCCGCATCCGATCCATTTCATTTTGGATCTCTCGGACTTCCTCGCGAAGTTCCTGGACTAGTTTACCACTGTCTTCAACTTTTACCGAAGGGTCGAAGAACTCACGTTTTCCTTCCTTCTCCTGTGACAGTCCCATCAATGGAAGTAAGATGATCAAAAGGATCGGTAAGCGCATCATTCTTAATGTTATCATTATTCACGCTCCCAAGAAGTTTGTGTTGAGCGAGCAATATGCTGCAATTTCTTTGTAAGATCCTGGCTATCCACGTTCTCAACCAGACTACGTATGTCTTCATAGAAGATAAAATTATCTGGATTTACCAGCACCTCGATCAGCTGGTTTGCAATCTTTGGATCTTGGTACGTCGCTAGTGATTTGATAGCTCTTTTACGGTAGCGGCTAGGCATTTGATCATCACGAGCAACCTTTATTAAGGCAGTTTTTAACTCGGGATCATCAAAATTTCCAAGGGCTCCGGTAATGGCATCAACCATGGAATAATAGGTTGATTGCTCTGCGTTGAGCGCATCGATAAGGCTTGAAATGAGACGGGCATCTTTCATCTCATCCATGATGGAAATGGCATAAGTCTTAACTTCATCTTGCGTGTCAGGATTACTTAGCATTTGAGCAAGTAGTCTGGCAACAGCAGGATCATTCTTTGTGGCAAGGATCTCTACTGCCAAGTTACGAATTCCTATATCGATCTTCTTATTACTGGCAATTGACATGAGCACGGGTACAACCCGGGCGTCATCCATTCGTCCCAGTGTTAAGGTGAGATTCTCGAGGAATGATGAGTAATCTTCCTGTGCATCGGCATATAATTTTAAAACGAGAGCGACGGACCGCGCATCTACCTGTTCTTCAATGATGGCGAACATCTCATTGCGTACAGCTACATAGCCGGCTCGACTTGTGGCCATGGCTTTAAGTATGGTTTTGGTGTTTTCAGGATCTTTGGTCTTACTAAGAGCATCTAGACCGGTTTTGAAAAGGGAATAGTCAAGATTCTGAGCATCTCCCAAAGAATTGCGAACTGCCTGTAAGCCAATTGGATCGTTCGATTCGATTACCTTTTTCATGGCTTCCTGGCGGACTTCTAGCGGAAGAGTAGGGTCTCGATAATATGATATAAGGTTATTTAGCGCTTTTTTATTGCCATCGCGGTAATCATCATAGCTCTTCGCCACATTTGCGGCAGTAATTTCCCCGGATGAACCACACGAGATTATAGAGATCATCATAATCCCTGTCAATACAGCTAAAAGACATTGTTTCAATAGATGCTTCATGTTGAAGTCCAATTATTTCTAATTCAATTAAATTAAGTCGCACCAAAGTATCAAATCATTTTATCGATAATTCAGCTTGAAGTCAAGGTAATTCCCTTTGTTCCAATTGATTAACAGGCCATTGTTTAAGTGATAGATTCACTCCATCAAAATAGCCAAAAGAGAAATAATTGATAAAATCACCGATGGTAAGGATGCTGTTTTTACCAAACTTTTTTAACTTTGGATAGTGAATATGCCCAGTAACTACAAAATCTACACCTTCGGCGAATTTCTCTTCTGCCATTGGGTAGTTTTTTCGCACTTCATTAAGCAGGTATTCTTGAGTCTCACCAGAATATGAATTACGACTATGTTGGGAGACTGTTTTAGCGAGCCAGTGTCCTATATTGGGGTGCATTACCCACTTGAAAAGCCATATAAAAAAGGGGTGACGAATAACAGTCTGTAGTCGTTGATAGCCAACATCCTCTTTGTCTAGGCCATCTCCGTGATGGAAATAGAATCTCTTAGTGGCAAATTCA
>CAZOBQ010000156.1:0-5534 GCA_964578155.1 uncultured Lentisphaeria bacterium | reverse complement strand
CTTCATGATGCTTTCCTCTCTCTATGCCTTTGTTAGGCCTAAAGTTATTTCGCCAAATCTTCAAACTACTCATCCTGCTGTGCTGGTTTTTCTGCTTCGTGTTGATTCCAAAGAGTGTTAAATACGATTCGAAAACATAGCCACCAGGCGTAGATACTATAATAGGATTCGCTATTCCTGCCATCGATTAGTCCATGAGCGACTTCGTTTCTAAGATTGGATCCAAATTTATCAGTGTATAGTGCTTTCAGTTCGAACAAAAGGTCAGCACCAATTAATCCTTCAATTTCAGACTTTTCTAACAAACTGGAGAGACCGATTTCATGTTCAAGTCCCTCTGAATCTATTGTGGTTGTTGTTACTTGAATTTGTTTCAGTAACCATCTGATCCAGTTTTCAATTTGTGGTGTCAACACATGAAGCGCCGTTACAAAATCATATTCATAGCCTGCATACAATCCTTTCCCGTACAAATACTCTCGACCAACGGGAACTGCGGGTGAATTCTTAGCTATACTGACGAAATCTTGTTCTCGAATCCTGTGTTCAGCATGCATTATTCTCAAAGCTGGAACGATTGACCCCTGCACAACTAAACTAACTTCAAGCTGGTAGCTATTAACCATTTGTGCCCATATTGCTGAATTACTTTCAGTAGAATCTTGGCTAGATAAGTCCATCCCAGCTCTTTTTGCAACTGTCCTTCCATCGCTAGCAATATGAGTTGATGACAGAATTGCCTGGAATGGGTGACTTCCAATTAACTCAATTGCGCTTTCTCGAAGTATGTCAACTTGTGCCCCGCGATGAATATTTGAGAATCCGAGGCAAGCCGATTTTATATCTTTTCCCTTAACCATCTCTATTGAAGCATTGACAATTTCGGATATATCCATTGGGGGCGTTGAAATTGTTCCCATCTCTTCCAGCATTTGCTTCCCAGAGGACTCTATCATCTTTCTTACGTCATTAATTCGTTCATCTATTGACAATTCTGATCTAAATTTTTGAGGAATACTTCGTAGCCTATGAAGTGCTTTTTCAAAGAAACTATTTGCAACCATTGAACTTGGAGATTCACGTTTGAGATGGTGTTCCCCCTCCTTTATGAAACATTCGGCTATCTTTTTAGATGTCTCATTGATTTCTGGGTCACTTTTATCCTTTTTATACCATTCTAACGCTTCATCATAACAATCCCGCGCTGTGTGGTAGATTCCCTTGTTTTCGTTTATTTCTCCTAGTTCCTTTAAAATTTCCGCGAATTCATTTATGAAATTATTCGCCAAGTTGTGTGTGTTAAGCACTTTCGCGATACCAACTTTTAGATAAGAATCCTCAACATCAGCATCCAAGACACACTTAATAAGTATATTCTCAATTTCCTTTAAATTTTCACCAGAACCCTTCCCCAACATCTTGCACAACTGAATTGCTCTAATGAGCGAGTCATGAACGCCTATATGCCATGAATCCTTATCCAGAGGCAACCCTTTGTAAGATTCGATTGCCATTATAGCATATTTTGGGTCACGAGGCGTTTGAATTAACCACACCAAATCAGCAAGTCTGCTTCTGAGCCAATTGTCTTTAACAGAAGGTAGTATCTTAGTGAAGAAGGTAATGTGTTCTTGAGAGAAGTCCTCTGGGATTGCCGATCTTTTACCTTCCATTCGCCATTCAGGTTGATATGGATCATTTAATACATTTGTATTCAGCATCATGCCACAAGCATCAGCCAATAGCCATAATGCCTTGCTTGTAGGAAACTCGTTTAAGTCATATTTTGCTCTTGCAGCCACTGAAAAGCTGTTATGCAGGGAATGAATTCCAAACTTCTTTTCAACATCAATTAATGCTAACCAATCTGTTTCGAGAAAGTCTTCATAATTAAGTGCAGTGTCTACTGGAAATTCTCTCATTGTCTCCCCACTAATTCTTTTAGGCCTAACGCTCTAAGTTAGAGCTGCTTCCCACATAATTATTGCTTCGTAGAAACACTGTATCTCTCCAGATTAATTTACCCAAGCACACCACGTGTGAGAGTCAGCTCTAAACTCTTGTTATATGCATCTCTATTTCGGCTTCAAACCTGCCTGTTCACATAGATCAAGATATTTGCGGCCAGATAAGCTCAATGATGTATCAAATAGGCTGAGCATGTTATTCCTCAACGTTATAACCTTATCTTTGACTCTAAAATAATTCTTGTATACAAAGTCCTCATCTTCATTCAACTCAGTGATAGAATGATTAAAAACTAGAATAATTGATTCAAATAGAAGTTTAAATAGTGAGTTATACTCTGTTTGATTTTTAATATATAATATAGGATTATCAATCACTTCTTTCGTTTCTGGATTATCGGTAAGAATATCAATCAAAATGTTTAATAGAAGATGTTGAGATAAGCCGTATGTAGCAATTCGCTGATCACTAATACGGTCTAACATTGCAATCAACATTAGGTGTGCGAAAAAATATAGATAGAGTTGTTCTGCTTTAATATTTCGATTGAATACAGAGTTATACCTTGCATCAAACATCGATGATTTAAGATGCGTATTATATGGTGTTTTTAGATAGCAGGCAGTAATTAATTGAGCTGCATAATCACTATAGAAGGCGAATTCGTCATCAGGAACAATAGAGCCTCTTTTGGGGATATACTTGATCTTAATGCTGTATTTTGATTTTAGATCTTCGAATTGAGCGACCAATCTCCTCTGAACTTTGTCGTTAGAGCGTAGATCACGCATGGATATCGAGTTTTGATTGTTGGTATAATATGTCACCTGATCAGAGAATTCTTGATCTTGACCAATTTGAATTACTTTCATAAATAACTTAACATCATCAGACAAAAAAGATCTGTTCTTGAAAAAGGTAAGGGTTGATTGTGCCCCATTTACAATAGAGTAGTTTTTAATGGTGAGGTGTTCTGTATCGTGGTCGTAGCTGAATGATTCACATACTAATGATATACCGTTATGGAAAAGAAGAAATCTTCGCTTTTCGAAATCCGACTGCAATGTTTTTTTGATAGACTTATTGACACGGGTGTTTCCAAGCCCATATCTAACGTTTTTATTGAATAATGTATAATCATCTATCCCTTTCAAAGTGATAACTTCGGAAGCCAGAATTGGAAAAGTTATAATTTTATTTCCTCCAACATCATCAATAATAATTTTTTCGTCTGAATTAATGTCTTTAAAAGTAATCGTGTCCATAACATGTGAGTTATCTTTGATTTGGTGATAGAATTTGTTTATTTCTTCAAGGCACCATATTTTTGTATTTGTATTAACACGTGCGTATTCAATTGTATTATCATCTTTAATGGCATTGATCACGAAGTGGTACCGAACGGTATAATCATCCACAATATCAATAATATTATTTTCATCTATTAGAGAGGCTAATTCAGAGTTTATCCTAGAATCTCTTAATTCAATAACTGTTTCCCTTGACTCAAACCAAGCTTGCACTCCAGTGAAATCTCTCAAAAGCCTATCACCTATAGTTCGGTCATTATTCTCTTTAAATTTGGATTGAAATACATGTATTTCTTCCTCTAAGTTGTCTACAAATATTGCATCAATTCCTTTGTCATTTTCATTGTCACAAACACATGATATTGCTATATCAATATCTAACCCAAAAATGAATTCTAGAAACCAGATTAGAAATGTTGCACTTTTTGTCCGCTCGTCGACAATTCTCTGATCGACAAATTCTCGCACTTCGTTTTGAAAGACATCACCCATCTTAATTCTCCCCTTTAATTTGTACTATTCATGACTGCATATAACGCCCCTGCGCCTTAGCAACCTGCACTAAACTTCTCTTTTGTAATCTATCTGCATATTTCATCATAATTCCGTTTTGTATTACTCTGATCCAAGGTCTGCTACAAGCGCTTGTTACACACATCTCAGACCCTACTATCTTCATTTCCCAGGCACTTTTCACATGGTAATTTCGCTTTACTCATGGCTTCTTGCATAGTTGCAAAAAATATCCGTTCCTCATCGGTGCCAGCCACGTTGATGCAACCATTAAAATGGAAATACGTATCAGCTGAAGATGATTCAAAAGTGAAAAGTCTAATCACGGCATCACAAAGTAGAATTGTTCTCAATGAATTTGCTCTAGAGTCGTAATCTAGATCAAGACCATGAGTGATTGCGTTTCGACTCAGGATTGATTCAACCGGAAAACCATACTCAAATTTTGCGAACAGTACATTTTCAACAAATCGTCTTATGGCTTCATTTCGATGTGAAACGATTATGGCTGGATGGAGTATTGAATAAAGATGATCCTTAATCTTCTTCTGTTTGATGTACCCCAGAATCCGAAAATTCTGGATGATTATTCCCTCGATTTGAGGTAATAGTGCTGATATTGAAAGATAATATTTACCGTCTAAGTGGGCGTGGCATCCATCTACGAGCAAATTAAGGCGTTGTGTGAGCCAACCCTGATGACCCCATTTTTGTATGAGTTGCTCAATACGAGACTCCGAGTACCATGAAACCAGTTCGTATTCAACTGATTCTGCGACTGCTTCATGTCCGCCTTTCTTATAATCATCGACAATTCTCTCCATGAATTCCACACGGCTTACTGAAAACTCTCTCATTGGGGGAGGCCAGTTCAATTCTGTCAATACGTAGTAAAATGCATCAGTGGTATGAAGAGATTCAATAACATGGTCAACACTATCCCGAACAAACGAAACCGTCGTACGAAACCAATTTGAAACGGTATTTCTGATTTGATTAATAAGACTCATGGTGATTTTTCAACAAATCATCGGTTCATCAAGTTTGCGAAAATAAAGTGCCAATAGAATAGCCAGCGCCAAACCAATAGGACCCCAGGCTATTGGACCGGTCGGGATAAAAATAGTTGTTACAAAACTAAAAGCGCTGAGGAATGATAAAACAGCGTATACAATGAACAGCCAACGAATCGCTCGATTGAGTTTAGAACCAGAAAAAAGCGGCGCCACAAAGGCAGCTGCCAAGGAAGAGAAAACGCCCCAACCCAAAACCTCCAGGGCGAACATCACTGATCCATCAGTATAGGGTAAAAATCGCGCCAGATCAGCCGGTACATCCGGTAGGCTCTGCTGGATCACCGTTAGCTGGACAAAACGATTGATACTCACAGTAGCAGCAAACAAAATGATAAAACTGACACCCACCGAGCCAAGCACCTTGTTATCCCCCTCATTTACAAAACGGATAGCAATAAATATGATGAGCATCCCCTGTACAGTAAGAAAAGTGATAATCCCACTGGCAAACTGTACGAATTGAGAAGGTGGTAATACCAGACCTTCAGTGGCAATGACAAAAATCAGCACGAGGAGATATGTCACTCCGAGAACGGCCCAATAGATTGATGCCCAAAAGCCTAATTGACTGGCAATATTCTTTTTCATAATTCCTCCAGACAGCATTCACCTGGCATTGGAATTCATGACACTTCAAGTCCATATTAGCAAATACTGCGCAATAGCA
>CAZOBQ010000155.1:0-5568 GCA_964578155.1 uncultured Lentisphaeria bacterium | reverse complement strand
ATGCCGTTCATGGACATAATAATGTAGTCGGTGCTACCATAGTTCCTCATAATATTGGATTGGGAGCCACCGGGAACGTGGGATTAGTGAAACAACTAGCCCAGATCACAGCCAAGGAAGTTAGAGCAACCGGGATAAATTGGACTTTTGCACCTTGCGTTGCAAACTCTCGTGATGAACGCTGGGGGCGGGCTTATGAATCTTTTGGTGAGGATCCTGAGCTGGTTTCAGAAATGGGGAAAGCACAAGTTGAAGGCTTTCAGGGTGATGACCTCAGTGCTAAGAACTCAATAGTCGCCTGTACCAAACACTATATTGGTGATGGTGCCCCAACCTGGACAACGGGAATGCATGGCATGATTGACCGGGGTGATGCTCAAATTGATGAAATAACACTGAGGGAGTTGCATCTATCACCCTATATCGCAGCCATTGAAGCTGGTACAGCAAGTATCATGGCTTCCTACAATTCATGGAATGGAATGCCACTTCATGGGCATAAATATCTGCTCACAGATCTGCTCAAAGGGGAATTGGGTTTCACTGGTTTCATCGTAAGTGATTGGGCAGCTATAGACTCGGTTTCCGCCGACTACAAAAGTAGTATCATCACTAGCATCAATGCCGGTCTAGATATGATCATGGTTCCAGGTGAGCTTAATAAAAGTCGCAGCTATCTCGAATTCATGGACTTTCTAACAGAAGCCGTAAATGAGGGCTCAATCCCCATGTCTAGAATAGATGATGCTGTCACCAGAATATTGAAAGTAAAAGAGAGCATGGGTTTACTGGACTCAGGATTTAAAAATGATCGTGGACTCCTAGCTTCGGTAGGTTCTCCAGAACATCGTGCGATTGCTCGCCAAGCAGTGGCAGAATCTATCGTTCTGCTTCAAAATAAGGAGAACACTCTCCCCCTTTCTAAAAGTATAAATAAAATCGTCCTTGCTGGACGCGGTGCTGACAATGTAGGCATGCAATGTGGTGGCTGGACCATCTCATGGCAAGGTGGACATGGCGCAATAACTGAAGGAAGTTCAGTGATCGACGGGGTTCGTGAACTGGTCTCTGAAAATACCGAGGTCCTTCTCTCTGTTGATGGTTCCAAGAGCCAGGGAGCTGATGCAGTCATTGTTGTAGTAGGTGAGGATCCCTATGCTGAAATGGCGGGTGATAGAACAGATCTTGGGCTTTCAGTTGACGATCTCGCAGTGATCAATACCGTGAAAGAATCGGGTGCACCCATGGTGATTGTTCTGTTGTCCGGTCGACCAATGATCATTACCGATCAGCTGAAAGATTCAAACGCTTTCTTGGCAGCCTGGTTACCTGGGACTGAGGGAAATGGTATTGCAGATGTGTTGTTTGGTGATCATGCACCGTCTGGAAAATTATCGGTCAGTTGGCCGACTTCCATGGATCAAATCCCTATCAATTTTGGTGACACAAACTATGAACCACTATTTCCTGTGGGATATGGTCTTGCATATTAAGGCTTATTGAGAGTAAACTAATTGTTGCCAGTTTTTAAGGACTCTAAATAATTTTGGAATGAGGGCTTAGGAGTCCTGTCTTCATAAAATACTCCCCAGTTTTTTTCAACTTCAGTAGGTCCCGTTTCCGAGCCACCACCTTTCCAGGGTTCATCAAAGGCTTCAAATAGGAATGTAACCACATGGGTTTTCTCAATCCATTGATTGAGCTCAGTGATAAATTTTTCTTGAGCCTGAAGACTGACTTCTCCCTTGATCAAGGCACCTTGCTCCCATGGCTGTTTTTTATCAGGATTATAGACTGTCGCCCAACCGGTTTCACCAAAGACGATGGTTAAATCTGAATGTTTTGATTTGATATCCTGGTAGATACTATCTGTCCATTCCATAGCATGATCAAGCTGTTGTCCATTCCATAGCGCATAACCATGCATGACGATAAAGTCCAATTCAGCAGTAACTTTATGACTCTCCGGTTTATTCCAAAAGTTAAAATCATCAGCTGTGGTAACTGGTACCTTAGTATGTCGTCTCACTTCACGAATATAACGGATCAAATTATCTGGATCCATACGATGTGATGACCAGAATACCTGGGTCTCATTACCTACATTGATGGCAATAACTTCGTCTGGAAATCGGTTTGCTAGATCAATACCACGTTTTACTTGTGATTGATTATTCTGCAATTGATGGGGATGAACTATCTCATTGGAGAGCCAGATGCCCAACATGACTTTGATAGGTAATTTATGTTCGTGAATGACTCTCAAAACTCGTTCACTATCATCATCAGAACCATAAACACGAATAAGATTCCAATGCTCCCCAAGAATCTTCAAATCTTGTAGTATCTCTTCCTCACTCGGTCCTTTTTCACCAGGTGCCTGTCCTTCCCGATAGGGACCATATGAAATGGCTTTGCCAATCCATTCATCACCAATAAAGGGTTTAAAGATTCTTTTAGTTAAAGTTGTGACAACCTGCGCTGGTGTTTCCAGTATAGGATTCTGTCTAGGTTTGGTGCTCTGGCAACTCAGAAGTAAGGTTAAGGTGACAGTGATGAGTGCAAATCTATTCAACATTCTAAACATGGAGTTATTCCTAATTCTTAGCATTCCACTTATCCCAGATCAACATGGATTGATTTTACATGCCCAGATCTAATCTTTTCTGCAATTTCAGATGGGAGCTGTCTATTATTGTACTTTTGAAGGTCACCATTCTTATCAGTTATGGACCATGCTTTTGGTGAGACACCATCAGATCCATATGTGTGTTTTCTTTTTGGATTATGATATGTAATCAGAGTATTGCTAAACAGATTGAAGCTGAAAGTATTTTCAGGGATCATAGCTTTTTCATATTCGGACTCACCGATTAGTTGATCAACCATTTTACTTTCCTCAGTAAAGAGCTCAGCTGGTAAGACCGGATCTAGGTTGAAGATCAATTCACCCTCATTTAAATCAAATGGTTTAGGTCCCATTGCCATATACATCAATATTTGAATAAATTCTGCAGTTGCACCACTTAAGCGCGCCACAAAACCAGTCCCATGCAGGTTTGGATCAGGGTTAGCGCTACTCACAATGAAAGAGGAATTTTCAAGAATACTGCGTCCATATACCTCGGGATCCATAAATGGGATAAACACCTTTTTAAAGTCATGGAAGAATTCGTCATATAATTCATTCCTGAGTACCTCAAGCATATATTTGTATTCCATGTGAAGCCAGATAGATTCATTCTCAAACCAACCAGGCGAAAAAACTCGTGCACGGCCAATCTCCATTGGTTCGTCGTCAAGACAGGCATTAACCTTATACATTCCTAGTTGCTTATCATAGAGATCACTTTGTCGGATATTCTGAACTATTTTTTTTGCAATATGCGCTTCTGGCCTGCACCGCAGATAATGAACAGGACCTTCGAGAAAATGAGGGAGGTGATGCACGCTAAAACCCTTTGCTCTAAAACAAGATTGTCCCTTAGCGTTGGTTTTGACAACTTTTGAGCCGTCTGTGTCCTTAATCTGGATGATTTCATAATCCGTAACAGCATGTGTGAAATAGGTTGATGGTATTTTACCTGCGTTATCCCAAGCCTGATCAATACCTTGCTCCAATTTGGCTAAACAGGCAATTAAATAGTAGGTCAATTCAGGAATGGTCATCTGGATTTCAATACCGCTTATTCCCAGATTCACCGCTTCTCGGAATTTCTCTTTTGCTGCGCTGGCTTTATCCCAAAACAGGAATGCTTCGAGATTGCTATCCAGTATGTTCTGAAGTGTCATTATAAAACTATACAATTCTTCAAATATTTTGATGCTAGAAACTGATTCATCCTGTTGTTCAATGGCATTCAGTAGGAATTGAATATTCCGCTTTATCTCCATGGTTTCACAAAGACTGGAGCCCATAAGAGCCGGTAAGCCGTTTAGCGCATCATCCCAGCCAGGCTTATCTGATTCCATCTCCACACCAAGACCCGATGGATCCAAGGAAGCTATCTTATTGGTGACAAGACTGAGTATTTTGCTCATGAGAGTAGTATAGTAAACCTCGCCACTCCCATATTGGTTCCGAACAGAATGAGGATCTGTACTGCGCTTCCCAATCAGCGCTTCTTTTTGTTTATCATGAAAAACAGCCTCGAGCTGCATGGGATTGCCATCCCAGACTACATATTTATCGTCACGGGGAAGTACGCGATAAGGACTGTCATGAAAAGTAAAACTTAGCTTCTCAAACAGGATATATTTAAGCTTCTCAGGATATACACTCAAGTAATTTTCTAACAAATCCAGGTTATATGTCCAATGATCAGACCAGTATCCCTCACCATGATCTGTGTCGTAGACTTTCTGACATACCGCTAAGAGATCACCCAGGAATTCATCTGGATCACACAAAATTTCAACATTGGATTGTTCAAGATGAGCTAATAGTTCACCAGGGGTTCTGGATGCTGATAAATAGCTTAATACTGTGTTTATCTCATTCGAACCGATGTTGTCTTTGAGGGCTTCTTTAACTGCCTTGGCGTCATGTACGATGAATCGTATCTCCTTAATAACCAAGGGATTAAAGCCATCCAGTTGAATCAAGTTATAGAAGTGCTCCAGGTTATTAGATTTAACATCAGGATTAAAAAGCAAGTCTGAGCGTCGGTTTTGGTTTACGTCGCGATAGGCACCATTACCCTGAGAATAATTGGTGGGAGTAATACGGAAATCGTTGTAATCACGCTCAAGGTCGCCATGTCTTCTGGAGTAGAGATGTAAAACAGTCTGGGATTTTCTCCCTTTCAAAGTAAATGGGAATCCCCCGCGTAAGACATTGTCCAAAAAATTCTGCCGGACATACTGATCAAGTATGGGATTTCCACTAACGGTCATATTTTTTGCAGTAAGCGCATTGATCAGAGATTGACTTCCCCACTTTTTATTTTGGATATATTCAGGCTCCATGATTGTGGTTACCAAACTGTTCAAAGTTTCTTTAGAATCAATATGTCCGATAACTGATGTCAAGGTATAGGTCTGCCCAGCTTGGAGAGTTTGACTAAAGGGACTCATGGCCGATGGAAGTCTGTTCTCAAATATTTGATCAGTTGCCAGTTGATCCACTTGGGTATCAAGGAAGGCAGCAGGAAAAGCGTAGTCAGTATGTGATCCAAATATTTTCTGAGGATCAACAATTGGTTTTAATAGTTGTACACTATCTTTGCCAGTTTCCATTCCGATATAAAAATTGCCCTTTTTAATGCGAACGACTTCTGGTCTATCAGCAGGTTCAACTTTGACCTTAAACAGTGGAGCTGATTGATCATAATTACTTACTTCAACGAATGCTTCTGTTAATCTCCGTAAATGTTTTAGAGCAAAGTTATTCAGGCCGAATGGAATGACCAGGGGCAAGCCATCCAATCCCTCAAAACTGATATCTTGATTCCCTGTATTCTCAATATGTAGCGTCCTGATGAGACCTGCATATTGATCCTCTGGGACGCTATGGTATTCCACAGTAAACTTGAGATCCAAGGTTTTGTTGTCTTCTACCAATTCCAG
>CAZOBQ010000154.1:0-5659 GCA_964578155.1 uncultured Lentisphaeria bacterium | reverse complement strand
GCAGTACGTATTTAAAAACAATGGCGACAACTGCATCTTCTATGGAGAGAATGGGTGCACCATTTATGAAGCGCGTCCAATCCAATGTCGTACCTATCCATTTTGGAAAGCAAATTTAAAATCAAAATACCGCTGGAAAATGACCGAGGAAGAATGCGAAGGTGTGGGCCAGGGAAAGCTTTTCAGCCATGAAGAGATCGAAGCGATCAAGAATCAGAACAGTCAAACACCTGCTGGGCCTGATCCTAAGAATTTACAATAAGGTTTTAGTCTTCCCCCCTCAGCCAAAAACTCATATTTCTTTTTATTGGATAATATATTCCAATTCCTATTATTTACTGTAATATTTATTCTGTTATTCTATAATTCATTCTTTGTTCTTAGCATTATTTTATGATATATTCCCTTATCAGATTATTGTTTCCATTTCTATGGTAGGTGGTGAAAATAGACTCTGATATGCATGGAGAGGTGCACATGAAACAAACATTGCCAGAAATCATTTTTAGTGGCTCAAATAACAGTGAATCAAAGATAATTAGCCACCTCATTAAAATGAAGCGTATTCGTAAACTAATCCCTAGGATATATACGAGTAACTTCGTTGATGATAATAGTTTGATTATAATTCGGAACAAATGGGCTATTCTTGGACATCTGTTCCCAGGTGCCATAGTTAGCCATCGTTCTGCTATGGAATGGAATCAAACCTCTTCTGGAGACCTATTCCTAACCTATAAATACAATAAAATTGTGAACTATCCTGGACTCACTATTCATCTTTTATCTGGTCCTGGCGCTACCAGTCACGACCAGTGTTTACCTACAGGTTTATGCATTAGTTCACCGCCTCGAGCACTTTTAGAGAATCTACAACCTACAAAAGAGCGAGCAGGCATGACCAAGACCTTAGATCGATCTGATATTGAAAATCATTTGGATAGCATCTGCCGAATTAAGGGAGAAGACGCATTAAATAATTTACGCGATAATGCGAAAGTCCAAGCAGCCGAGCTTGACATGGAAAAACAATACAAAATATTAACATCCATTATCAGTGCGATTCTAAGCACGCATCCAGCACCTGACCTTCATTCCCCACTTACTCAAGCACGCTCCAAGGGATACCCTTATGATCCATTCCGTTTAGAATTATTTAATACTCTTTTTAGTGAATTGGGTCGAAGCATACATCCATCAGTGCTAAGCACTCAGTTAACTAGTCAGGAGTATCAACTTTTTGCATTTTTTGACGCTTACTTTTCAAATTATATAGAAGGAACCACATTTGAACTAGATGAAGCACGAGAGATAGTTTTTAATAATCATGTACCATACCAACGACCTAGTGATGCGCACGATATTAGAGGTACTTATCAAATTGTGAGCAATCCAGACGAAATGAACTCAGGTAGTAATGACTATAGTTCTTATCAGTTGCTCCTACAATCCCGGCATATGGGAATTATGAGTATGAGATTTGACAAATCTCCAGGTCAATTCAAGTTAAAACCGAACCGAGCGGGTGGAACGCATTTTGTAAATCCTGAATTGGTCAAGGGTACGCTTTTAAAGGGCTGGGAAATGCAGAACGGATTACCGGACGCTGTGTCTAGAGCTATTTTCCAAATGTTCATCGTTTCTGAAGTCCACCCTTTTGAGGATGGAAATGGACGAATTGCCCGCATCATGATGAATGCAGAGTTAGAGAAATCAGGTTTCCAAAAAATATTAATCCCCACCGTATATAGAGAAAACTACCTCATCGCTCTTAAAGCCCTTTCACATAGTAAAAATCCTGTACCCCTAATTGAAACATTGCTTAAAGCTCAGCTATTTTCAAGCCAAATAAATTTTCACGATTGGGAAAGTGCAGTTACTGGTCTTACAAAATGTAATGCATTCATGGAACCTGATAAAGCGCGACTACTTTTGCCTTCAGAAGTTTTTGACAATTAGCTTCTATACGCTGGGAACCCAATATGTATTCGGATACCGACTGTCTCACTATCCTATAATTTACTGGGCTATAGCGACTTACGAAGCGTAATCATTTGACATTTATTAGTTGGGCATAGCGACGAACAGGGGCTTCCAGCTCATGCATACCGAAGTGTCGGCTGAGACGAGCCACTTCACGACCATCAGCCATGAGCAATAGGGTTGGAACTGCAAAGACCAAGTGCTGTCCAGCAACTTCCAGCGACTCCTCAGTATTCACATATTGAAAATGCCAGGGTGGTTCATGGGAAAGCAAATTCTCAACCTGTGGTCTCAACACTTTGCACACATTGCAGCTTGGCGTGGAGAAATAAAGTAAAGTTAGGGGCTTATCCCTGAGGATATCCTTGAGATCGTCTTGGGTCATTAACGAATTTCCAACAACTCAACATCGAAGATCAGAGTTGCATTGGGAGGAATAACGCCACCGGCCCCACTGGCTCCATAGCCAAGCTCTGAGGGGATAATTAATCGTCTTTTCCCACCGACTTTCATTGACATCACGCCTTCATCCCAACCAGGAATTACTCTTCCAATTCCAATTGTGAAGCTGAAGGGTTTATCACGGTCAAGGGAGCTGTCAAATTTAGTCCCATCTTCTAGAGTACCTGTATAGTGGACTTTAACACCTTGCCCACTCAATGGTGATTTTCCAGTACCGATTTCTTGATCAACATATTTTAAGCCGCTATCTGTTGTGATTTCCTGAGTCATTTGAATTTCCTTTCCTATCGATTCTAAAACTTTGAGGCTTAGGACTGGGTAATGTTACATTTTCTTTATCGTATGATGGTAACTCTCTGAAGCTTACTACTTTCAGGTGTAGATAAACGGAGTAGATAGATACCACTGGAGAGATTATTCCCCTCACTATCAGTCCCCGACCAATTAAACATATGATCCCCTGAATTCATTTGTCCATCTACTAACTTGCTCAGCCATTGACCTTGAAGATTGAATACATCAAACCTTATCTGTGTCGAAATTTTCAGATTAAAACTGATTATGGTTCCAGCATTAAAAGGGTTTGGGTAGGCCGGAAGTAATTGGGAATTGCTTGGTTGTTCAATTGGATCGGAGTCTATGGATACAGGGTAATTACCACCCCAGATTGAATTTGAGTATTCAGGGTGATCCACAAAAGGATTACGATTCCCCTGAATTCCATAAATAGCATTATTTCGATCGATCTCTTTTTGACTTACTGTGTCTGCAGCGTGCCATTCCAACATCATGTCCAATGCCCAGGTCTTGAGCTGTGCACCAACCACCATATCATTTGTATCCCAACTGCTATCCTCATTCAAATAGCGAGTGGACATATAAAAGTAAATCCGGGCAAAATCTCCTTTGTAAGCATCGATGGGTTCAAATACCGTCCCCGTATAGCCTGCTGTAGTATTTGGACCTACTTTGCTGCCATTCGTGCTAGGCCAGGTTGGATTACTCACTTCACCATAAGGATAATTGCTACGTCTACCATTCACATAGCCATCTGTAGGAACCACGTGAAAAATGTCCGTATACATTGGGGACGCCTCATTAAACCAGCTTTTCGGCCACGAATGTTCACGATTATAGCAACTACCTTCACCACTATAGTTGCCACATTGATCTGTGACAAAGGTATATGAGTAGGCAGGAGTCCCGCCAGGAATATCAGAGTACATATCCCAGACCTTACCGTTATCTGGTCTTACGTCAGTGGTCTGATAGTGGGTCCACAATGCCGTATAAGTAACTACAGCATGATTATCAATAATATCATGAAGGGCTTGCTGTAGAGCAGTGCCACTTGAACCAGATGCAGAATCATAATAGCCAGCTGTGCTCTGGGCAAAAAGGGCGGTCACGCTTAGAAATAATGCAAATAATCGTTTCATAAATCATCCTATGTTTTGGATGATCAAGGTAAACCAGAGCTTTTACATTGGAAGAGGGATTTATCAAGGAGCAGAATCCGTAAAACCGTTGAAACGGTTGTTATCGTAACAAAATTATTTGTTGAGTATACATATCAGAGCCTGATGACAAGCTCACCACATAAGTACCGGAGGATTTACTCTGTCCCCTTTTATCCACACCATTCCAATAATACCTATAATTGCCAGGTGGGTGAGCCCCACTAGCAAGTGTTCTAATATGATGACCCTGCATATTAAAAATGGTAAGGCTGAGTGCATCTACGCTCTCTCTTAAAGAGAATGATAGTTTTACTGATGGGTTAAATGGGTTGGGATAAGCCGAATATAACTCCATTATTGCCGGTTTTAAGTCCTGCTCTTCAGTTGACACAGTAACATGTATTTCAGAATGATGTGTCACTCTAGATTTGTAATCCACATCAGACAATTGATAATAATATGTCTTCCCCACGTCCACATTTTTATCAATATAAGTATAATTATTTCTGGCTGCAGTTGAACCATGACCCTGCAATTGTGTATGATTTACAAAAGAAGCCACTTCAACCAACCCATCTACTCCACTCTGCCGTCGATTTATGAAAAATCCTAGATTTTCGTATTCTGATACAGTTGTCCACGCCAGTTTGACTTGCCCATTTGCTGAATACGCCGACCAGCTTGATAATTCCACAGGGAGTGAGGAATCGATCCAGGTCGAATTGTCGCCACCATTGCCTGATCCAGGGGTTCCAGCTGAGGAACTCGCAACAATCCAGTTGGTGTTGTCACTAATCCCATCTGTCGTATTGCCTGAGTAAGATTTCACTTTTGCGCTACCTGGTGCTGAAACCGTGGCCGTTGGGTGGCTGATCGCCATATCGTGAATGATGACATCATTGCTATCCCGAATCGCAGCTGTATCATCACCATCCGTATTGGCAAAGGCGCCCGAAGTACCACCCCAGGGACCTATATCTAAAACATAGGTCGAGTTATTCACTGGGATAATTACCGATTTATCTGCAAAGTCAGTATCCTCGCCTCCGGCAGCAGTGATGGTGGCATCAACATCCCCACTATTGTAGATAACGATTATAGTTCCAGATGCTACACTGCTCCAGTTCTTATGGTTGGAGAATTCTGCAATAGAATGCCATATACCATCGTCATTGTCTCCAAGTTGCCATCCGCGTATATCCACTGAATTGTCAACAACAAGGAGCTCAACCCACTCCTTTCCTCCACCGGAACCTTGTGACATCTCATTCACAACAACACTTTGGGAAATAAGGTTAAAGGGCAAGCTGTACAAAATGATACAGACAACCGAAAATTGTCGCATACGCGTATCCTCCTGAATCAAATGATTTATCTGCCCAGAACTAGGCAGGTTTTACTTGACGATGATTAGGGGATTGGTTTGCGACCTCTAAAAGGTTTGATAAGGTCAATTATGTAAGGTGAAAATGCAAGGATTCTTTTTTTTGCTTCTATGTAAAAAAAAGCGCCCAGCCTTCGATAAACCCGAGGCTAGGCGCTATTAGTCAAAATATCTGATTTTTACCTATAGTTATGATCCAGAGAAACTCACCTTATCGATGAGAATTGTAGGCGTTCTGAAGGATGAATGGATGTAGGGATCATTTCCAACTTCCACAATATTCATCAAGAGGTCAGAAAAATTACCGGAGATATTCATTTCTGTGATCGGTTGAACCCGTTTTCCATTCTCGATCAACCAGCCTGCAACA
>CAZOBQ010000153.1:0-5781 GCA_964578155.1 uncultured Lentisphaeria bacterium | reverse complement strand
ACCTACGACCTTTGGGTTATGAGCCCAACGAGCTACCAGACTGCTCCATCCCGCGGTGTTTAAAAAGCGAGGCCAATATAATCGGAGACCCTACGGCTGTCAAGGTTTTGGAAAAATTAAATATTCGGGAACACTTTAGGGATGTGCAAGTAAAGTAAACAACCTCTTCTTCCTACAAAATCAGGCTCTGTGGTCATCCTTGACACCGGGGCCTGATTCTTCTTCTATCCGTCCCATGTATTGATCCTTGGCTTCATCTAAAGCCTTGATCAGGGCCATGCGCTCTTGAATGATCTCGTACATGAGTGTTTTGCGCCGGATAAATAAAGTGAATATGCGTAAGTGTTGTCGGTATCTCTGCATGGTATCATGGTAGTACAAAGCAAATCTTCCAGCAGGGAGTATGCTGATCAAATAAAGTGTGGTCCAGACCCCGGATCCCGATAACCACCAAACCAAAAACCCCTGAGCTGTATAGAATATCCCGAACACCACAAATCCAGACAACATTTTAATGGTTGAAAGATACTCAGCTGACGTATCTAGGTATCTCACCAGATATGACGGCAGTCTAAAAGGGATAAAATTATTGACTACACCCCACAGATAAACTGGGAATCCAAGGATCACACCTATCAAACCAAGCACTCTACGAACAAACGTTTTCTGGCCACGAGCCGTTGACAAAAGATCGTCACGAAGCTCCAAGCCTTCAATCTTGGAAAGATAGCGATTCATCTGTTTTTCTAGCAATATGAACGAGTTTGGATGGTGAACATGAAACCAGTTTATAGCATCAGCCATGCCCCGTGTCACTGAGAATTCATGTGTTTTTAACTCCTCCTGCAGCCCCTGATCAACAGCTAATTCCAAATGATAAATTGATCTTAGATTGTCTAATACCTCTGCTGTTTCGGAGCTATCTACCGTCGTCGTGAGCTTCTCTAAAGCCCCGCGAATCTGATTAGTGACCTGATAAACTGCCTCATATTCATCCTTTTCGTATAGATCCTTGTATTCCCGAAGATCAATTGGGCGTCCAAATCGACAATGTACATCGCTGAAGAATTCTGTTGGGGATGAGTAATTGATGCCCGCCGGAATGATCTGCACACCCAATTCAAATGCATTCCTGATCTCAGTTCCTAAACCGATCCGAGCGGTGCCCGTCTTGATCTCATGTAATGTGCCATCCAATTCACTGATACCTTCAGGCATGATCACCAGGGCATTACCCGCTTCCAGAGACTCAAAACACTTCTCAAAGATCTGAGCATTTTTCCCCATTTCCTTTTCAGCATCCTGTTTTCTATACACAGGTAGAACATGGACTGACCGGAAGAACCACTTGGCGATTCTCATTTTAAACAAGGTGCTTTTTCCAAGAAAATGAGGATTACGACCAGAGAGCAGAGCCACCAGAAGTGGATCCATCATTGTATTGGGATGATTAGACGCCAAGATGAGAGGACCCGTTTTTGCAACTCGATCTGCATGCTCAACATGAATGCGACGGAAAAAGACGTTCACAACGAATAAAAAGAAATATTTTAGGAGATGGTATAACATATCAGCTTTCTAGGATCGCTTCCCCACGTTTTACCGGCAGCATAAATCCCAGTGCGATGACAAGCGTTACTGATCCATAAATAAATGCCATACCATAATTATTATTGAATATCTGAATTATTTGCCCCGCCATGATTGGCCCGGCAATGGCTGAAGATTGAGCAGCCAGATAATAGAGTCCCGTATAGGCACCTAAACGATCCTGCGGAGCCATGTCTAATACCATGGGTAGTGAATTAACCAGAATGAGTGACCAGGTAACTCCAGTTAGAGGCAACATGATCCTGATCATTTCAATTGAGTTGATAGAGTAGGCCCAAAATAGGAGAAGGGCAAAACCTGCAATACCACCCAGGATGATTGGGCGACGACCAAATTTAAATCCGAGATATCCACTCAGAGGTGAGAAGAGGACAATGGGGAGTGAGAAGAATGCCAGAAGTTTAGTAGCCTCTCCGCTATCAATACCAAAACGATTTACGGCAAACGATGTAAAGAAGACCTCTAGGGCACCATATCCGAGGAACCAGAAAAAGATTGCGAATAAGAGGAGGAGAGCTGATCGATCTTTGTCTGTGACTACGGTTTTGAGGCTGTCTAAGACTCCAGGCTCCTCATCTGCAGGTTCAGGTACATCCGGTTCCTTGATGAAATAAAGGACTACAGCGGCACCAATCAACATGACAATTCCGCCAAAATAAAATGGGGCATTGATCGAAACCTTAAATAGAATTCCACCGATTAGAAAAGCCAGAACAGCACCAACACCACCCATGAGATTGATGATACCGTTTGCCTGTGAACGTTTTGGTGAAGGTGTCAGGTCGGGCATGAGGGAAATCACAGGGGTTCGAAAAACATCCATGGCGAACAAGGTGACAAAAATAGCGATCATAAAGGGTATAAGAGAAACATTCAGCATGAATGGAATGCCAATAAATCCGATAAACGCCAGGGGCGCACCAACAGCAATAAAAGGTTTACGGCGACCAATTCGAGTCCTGATCCGATCTGACCATGCACCGATGAAAGGTAAAATGAACAATGCGGCAATATTATCCAGCGTCATGATAAAGCCAGTAGATGTCGCAGTCATTCCAAACCCATTGACTCCTGAAGTTGTGGCGAAGCCTTCTCTGCCTGCCTGTAGAAAGATGGGGACATAGGCATTGTAGATCCCCCAGAGTATGGTTGTTCCCATAAAGCCAAAACCAAGTAACAGCAATCGTCCATAGCTGAATTTCATCACATGTCCTTTCTAAGCTGAAAAATTTTATAGTCCTTAAAATAGGGTGGTCATAGAATAATCCAATTGAATGATGATTCTCCTAACGAGACCCATCAAAAAGATATTAATATTGTTTAATGCTGAGAGAAGCATTTGTCATTATCAAATAGAGCAGTACTTTCGATTGCCAATTTGATTCAAATAAAATTTGGGAAGCCAAGCATGGATATCATCAAACGCTATTACTTGTTCATTCAGTTACTGTTTATGAATTGGGTCGGAAAAATTGGAACCATTTTAGCAACGACGGCTTTTATTTCTTTTTTCATATTAGAAGGCCTCTCCATGGTCGGTGTATTTAATAACACTTATACGGGAATTATCACATTCTTTATCATTCCAATTATTTTTATTGTGGGTTTGATATTGCTTCCCATAGCCTGGATTAAACAGAAAAAAGAAACAGGAATGACGCTTCGTCATGTCCTGCTAGAAAAGTTGGATGATGATGAGATTGCCGGGCATAATTTCTGGGAAAAAGTCATCCCAGTCGTATTCATATTGACTGTGGTGAATGTCCTTTTCATCGTGGGGGCTGGATCCAGTGCCATGCACTACATGGATGAATCAGAATTCTGCGGCACAGCTTGTCACACGATTATGGGACCTGAATGGCAAGTCTATAACGCCTCACCTCATTCTCGGGTGGCCTGTGTTGACTGTCATATCGGTGAAGGTGTTCAGGCACTAGCTGAGGCTAAATTGAACGGAGCATGGCAGGCTGTATCAGCTATGTTTGATCTGTATGATAAACCTATTGGTACACCCATTCATAATCTACGACCTGCGCGAGAAACCTGTGGTAAATGTCATTGGCCTGAAAAACAATACGGATCCAAGCTGGTGAAGCACAGAAGGTATCAGGAAAATGAAGCTAATACGCTGCAGTACAATACGCTCAACCTAAAAATTGATGCTACTGAAGGTGTTGGCTCTGGAATCCACTGGCATATTGCAGAAGAGAATGAAGTCCGTTATAGTTCATTAAACGATATGAGAGAGACTATGATCTGGGTGGAAGTGAAACGAGATGACGGAGAATTTCATCGATACTCTAATGAGCACCTCACTGATTCAGTTTTTACCGAAATCGAGGCTAGGACGATGGATTGTGTCGATTGTCATAATCGGGCTACTCATATCTACGAACAACCTGATGCTGCATTAGATTTAGCTATGGCTAAGGGCTTAGTTGATACAAAACTTCCGTATATAAAACGCGAGGGTTTGGCTTCTCTAATGACAGACCATGATGACAAGGAAATTGGATTGAAGAGTATTAATGAACATTTAACTGCATATTACGAACTTGAATACCCGGAGCTTGAAACCCCGAATTTAGAAGCATCCATTCAAGCCATACAGGCCATATATGACCGCAATATCCATCCAGCCATGAAGATTACCTGGAATACTTATCCAAACCATCTTGGACATAAGGTAGAGTTTGGTTGTTTCTCCTGTCATAATTTTATGCAGCATGAACAGAGTGATGGGTGTTTCAGATGTCACAACGATCACATCGTTGATGAGGCCGGAAATTCAATTTCAGACGATTGCACTATCTGCCATTCAATTTTATCGATGGGAGAGAAGGATCCCTTACAATATTTATTGGATAAGGAATTCAGAACTTTTGATGAACATAAGAATCAATATTTCAGGGAAGAATATTTAAAGACTTTTTAATTTAGTCCAATAAATTTAACGAATTGGGATAGTAAAAGTGGCACAGAGACCCTGAGGGTCACGATTGTTGAGATCCATGGTCCCACCTAATAAATCAATTGCCCAACGTGAAATAGAGAGCCCCAGACCGCTCCCCTTCATAACCTGGAATGTATTGGTGTTCCCGCGAACAAAAGGTTCCATTATCTTGGTCATGTCAATATTTGATATCCCAGGACCTTCATCGCAAATATGGATGGAAATATGGTCAGCTTCCTCTACAGAAGATAGGGTCACAGTAGATTTCTCAGGTGAATAGAGCAGCGCATTGCGGATAATATTATCGACCACCAACTGGAGCAAATAGATGTCAGTTTTGATTTTGAGAGACTTCACCCTTAAAAAATCAAAATGTATTTGCTTCAATCTGAAAATACGTTGTAAACGGCCCACCTCATCGCTGATAAAATCATTAATCCATATGTCACTTAGAGATAATTCATAGGGTTGTTGCGAATGACTGATGACCAAGATATTATCGATCAAGGTTTGCATCCTATCAACTTCCTGATCCAACATATCAAAGGATTCTTGATATTCGTAACCAATTCTGTTCTTGAGGAGAGCTATTTCTGAGTGCATGAGTGCCAGAGGTGTTTTCAATTCATGAGACACGTTTGCTGCAAATAATTCCATGGTTTCCATGGACTGACCTGCTTTCTGCAAGAGATTATTCAAGGTTGTTGTTAGATAAGAAAACTCATCTTCACCGTGGATAGCAGGAAGCATGTCGATTTTCGATTGTTTTGCCAGAGCTTCTGCACTTTGTGCTAGATGTTTTACTGGTTTCAGGGCTAGCCTTATAAAGACGTAGGCCAAAAAAATGAAAAGAATAACTCCGATGATAGTTGCAACGGACAGAATTTTATTTTTATAGATCTTAAATGGCTCAAGATAATCAAATGGTATGGTCACTAACAACCAACCTAAGTGTCGTCCTTTTATAAAGACAGGTGTGGTAAGACGACGAGAGGGTTTGTCGAAGAAAAATACCGTTTCGAGAATCTCATCGTGGGCAAGGGGTTTACCGTGATAAAGTCGGCGACCTTCTAAATTCCCAGTGAGCATAATTGTATGGCCCTGTATATCAACCATTTGCAGATAGAAAGGAATTTCATCTTTTCTGGAACCACGATGATCGAAATTAGAATTCAAATCATGAAAGGAGATTTTACCTTCGTTTAATGTAATGGTAG
>CAZOBQ010000152.1:0-5839 GCA_964578155.1 uncultured Lentisphaeria bacterium | reverse complement strand
TCTGCTTAAATAAATCTGCAAATAACCACTGTACCATAAATATTTTCATGAAGTAGCGATGAGGCAAAGCTGAAATAATTGCGCGCCAGGCCCATTCACCTGGTATTTGAATGACCGTTGCTACAGGGGCAATTAAGACAACTTTATCCAATCTTTCAGGATGACTTAACAGGTATTGACTGGTCAACCACCCACCAAAAGAAAGACCCATGAGGTTGATATCATTTTCGAGATCAAGACTTGTAAAAAGTTCATCCAGCCAGGCTACCATATCCTCAGTACCGTGAATGTTTCGCGTGTTAACACTACGGCCAACATCATAGATGTTATCAAGTGCATATACTCGATATTGTTCTGACAAGGCAGCGATATTTGTAGTCCAAATCAGTGAATTTGAATTGGTGGAAGGAAGTAATACTAGAGCAGGGGCGGCTTCAGGTCCACTTACACGAATAAATGTAGATCCGTAGGATGTTTCAATGATTGTATCTCTGGAAGCAACTGGCCAGGTTTGGGCTCGTTTGTCATAGTATCTCAGATAGTTCTGTTTTGCTGTTTCTGACTTAAAGGGGTAATAATCAGGAGCGTTTATAAGATCTGGTTCAGCAAATAATGACATTACAAACCATACAATAGCTGCGAGAGTGAGGCTTGCTAAAATTCCAAAACCAATGAGAATTATTTTTAAGCGAGACATCTTTCCTCCCAATGCCGCTAAGTTAGCTGCTGTCTGACCGATTGAATAACAGAATCAAGCTCTTGTAGAAATCGGGAGCGATCTTTGTCAGTTAGTGGCGGTGGACCTCCGGTAATTTCACCGGCACCCCGTAGCTCAGCTAATAGATCGCGAGTGGCTACTGTCGATCCGATATTATCTTCATCGAATTTTTTGCCACTGGGACTCAGTACTCTTGCTGCTTCTTTAACGCAACGACTGGCTAATAACACATCTGTGGTGATCACGATATCATCAGTTTGGACATGTTCCACGATCCAGTCATCTGCCTCATCAAAACCCGTTCCCACAACTTCTAACTTAATTCTTTGAGAATTTGGTGTCCGCATCCAGGAGTTAGCTACAACGGTAACATTTAATTCATAACGATCAGCTACTTTGTAGATCTGGGGCTTCACCGGACAGGAATCAGCATCAATGTAGATATGCAGCATTCAAACTTCCTCTCTTCGTGTTAGCTTAAACTTTCTGAAAACGAGTGTAAATATAGGGGCGGGTATCTCCTGATGGCATGTGATAGGTATAGTCGAAGCCTTCAATAAGTTTAAAGCCATCACCTAAAAAGTCGCTCAGAGTTTCCACGCTATATCTTTGTACGGGCAAACCACTGCATTTAGCTGCGCCATCTAACGCAAAGGCTGCAATAATAACAAAGCCCCCTGATCTTACAATCCTATGTAACAGGGAGTGGTAATTTCGCCTATGTTCGGCTTCATCAAGAAAATGAAATACAGCCCGATCATGCCAAAGCGCTACATTTGAAAGTTCCAGTAGAGTGTTGGGATTAGTAATGTCAGCAACCGTCCAATGAGGCACTTCAGACCGTTCTTTACTGAGAAGGGCTTTAGCTTTTTTCAAGGCAACATCGCTGATATCTATTGGAGAAACATTTGTATAGCCCAGTTCTAACAATTTTGGGATTAGAATGGATGCGCCTGAACCAATATCTACAATAGGGGACTGTTTAGAAATATCACAGCGTTCGATAAGTTGTATAGATTGTGATGCCTCAGCTTCATACCAACCCAGGGCAGTATTGGAGTTCTTTGTATAGACTTTGTTCCAGTGTTCTTTTGGTGATAGTGGCATAAGCTAATTCTACTTGAGTGGAAGTACCTTGATCTGGTGATTGTTCAAATCAGCGATCCACAAATTGTCTCCGTGTACAAGTACTGCTGCTGGTTTATTCAGGGCTGCCAGAGTAGTGTCCATTTTCCCCGTGCCAGCGATAGCTTGAAGAGCACCTTTAGGATCAATCTTCAATATTCTGTGAGTTCCCATGTCTGCTATATATACATTTTTATCTGAATCGATGGCAATCCCATGAGGTGTACTCAGTGTATCCTGTAGCGCCACTGTTGTTACTTCTTTTCCAACTACGATTTTACGAATCAAGTGAGATCCAGCATCTGCTAATAAAATATCAGGTCCATCCATTACTAAATCCATGGCATAGTTAAATGTGGCAACTTCTAGTACCCCATCCTGAGTACTCATCTCACCCGTACCAGCCAGTGTGCTGACCACCCCATCTTTGATCATCCGGACGCGGGCATTACCGATATCTGCTACGATAACTTCTCCATTATTGCCTAAAGCGAGAGCATGTGGAGAGTTGAACATGGCAGAGTCTACAGGTCCATCTCTAAAGCCAGCAATCCCTGGTGTGCCGGCTAATGTGGTAACCTGAGGCTCACCCTTGTCACTAAGATGAATAATTCGAATTACATGGTTACTGGCACCAGCTACATAGACCTGATTAAGCTTGTGGTCGTATGCAACACCGTGTGGCGATTTAAATTTTGCCAAACTTGCAGGGCCATCCTCATACCCTTCTTTGTCAGGTCCACCAGCAATTGTGGTGACTTCCCCTTCTATCGAGGCAATCCGGATGGCATGATTATTAATATCAGCGAAAATGATTGAGTTCTCAGCATATGGGGTGAAACGGATCGGTTTATTTAATTCAGCTTCAAATCCATCCTTAAAACCGGCTTGACCCGTACCTGCAGCGACGACCATCATTGGCTGTTCCTTGATGCAGGCAATTAGCGCAATCAATAATGCCGTGGACAAAACAATTAATCTTTTCATTCAATTCCTCATTTCTTATCAATCAATTCTTCTAATCAGTAGAGCATAGTAGTTTAAACTCAATGGTATACTCAGTGTATTCTTTTTGAGTAAACCCAGTGGCGTAAGGAACATTTTCCTCCTGAGTATATTTATCCAAATATGCCTGGTTGATTAATTCATGTACGGGGTCAGTAGCAGCTATTTTGATACCTGATACATCTATAATCTGCTCCCCATACTGAATCTGACCAACACCTTCTGTTATAAATGCGGTATACCAACTGCGCTCACTTTTATCCCAGCTACGGGCAAATAAACGGTCCCCAGCATTGACGATCCAGATATTCAAAAAGGACCTGGGTTTTGAACCACCTCTAATCTTAATCAAGGTATGATTTGATATATATTCGACAAAATCAGCTGGAAATTTACCCATAACACTCCTTATACACATTTTATGATGTTGAAAGGTAGACATACGGTATTCTTTTTTCAATGGTTTAGTTGCTCGTTTGAACTTGGTAGCCTTGATTGGTTCTCTGGGAAGTAAAGACGCAATGCATTGCGTCTCTCCAAGTAAGCTTTCTCCTGAATTCTGTCTTCTATTCTCCTCTACTCAAATTAGATTTCCCCATGTCCACTACTGAAGCACCCTATCTTGCCAAACTCAAAGACCTGCCCCAACAGCCAGGTGTTTACTTCTACTACGATAAAGCAGGGAAGATCATCTATATAGGGAAAGCCAAAGTTTTAAAGAATCGGGTGAAATCATACTTTACAGGAAAGCCGGACAGTCCTAAAACAGCTCGCCTTGTGGCGCGTATCTGGGACTTGCAAACTTTGGTCACTCGCACTGAAGTTGAAGCCCTGTTAACAGAAGCTAATCTCATCAAACAGCATCGGCCTCGCTTCAATATTGATCTCCGGGATGATAAGACCTTTCCCTATATCCGAATCACCAAGGAAGATTATCCCCGGGTCTTTGTGACTCGTGATATTGTGAAAGATGGCTCCATTTATTATGGTCCCTATACCAATGTAAAAGGCTTAAGGGCTGCCCTCGCGGTAATAAAACGAATATTCACTATTCGCAGCTGTAACTATCGCATGGATGATCAATCTGTGGCTGCTAAAAAGGTCCAACTCTGTTTGGATTACCATATTGGTAAATGCGATGGTCCCTGTCAGGACTTGACCAGTAAACAAGACTATGCTGAGATGATCCAACGGGTGGAAGATTTTCTCAAGGGACGCACTGATAGTGTTGAAGTATATCTGAATAGCAAGATGGATAATGCAGCTAGAGAACAGGACTATGAACATGCTGCTCGCTTTAGGGATCAGTTAGAATCTGTCCGCTCCTATGTGAGTCGTCAACGTCTCCGAACCAGCGATTTCGAAGATAGAGATGTGCTGGGTGTTGCCCGTCAGGATAATCTTACCTGTGGGATTCTGATTCGTATTCGAGCTGGTAAGCTCATTGGAAAAGAACAATTCCGCTTTCGAGGTACTGAGGATGAAGAGATGCCTGGAATTCTCAGTCGGATGATCACGCGTGTTTATGAGGAGGCCTCGTTTATTCCCCGTGAGATTCTAGTTCCGGATAAGATCACTGATATGGATATGATTTCTGCATGGCTAAAAGATGTATCCGGCAATAAGATTAATTTTATTATCCCTCAAATTGGAGAGAAGAAAACCCTCTTGGAATTAGCTGATCGCAATGCTGAGTTGGTATTAAAAGATTGGGCCTTAGAACAAGCCCAGCGAGTAGAGATCGTTCCTAAGATGGTCAGAGCACTTCAAGAGGATCTAAACCTATCAGCTCCACCTCGGAGAATTGAAGGCTTCGATATCTCCCATTTGGGTGGGACTGAGACGGTTGCCTCGCTGGTTTGTTTCAAGGATGGTAAGCCGGCTAAAAAGGAATACCGTAAATTTATGATCAAGACCGTTGAGGGGATTGATGATTTTGCCAGTATGAAGGAAGTTATCCATCGTCGGTATACGCGTGTAAAAACTGAAGCTTTACCTGAACCTGATCTTATTCTCATTGATGGAGGTAAGGGGCAACTCAGTGCAGCTGTAGCAATCCTCGAACAAATAGGGATGGCCCATATCCCCATTCTGGGATTGGCAAAGCGTTTGGAGGAGGTATTCCTGCCAGGTGAATCTCAGTCTTTGGGAATTCCCAAAACCAGTGGCTCCGTCATTCTATTACGCCGAATCCGTGATGAAGCTCATCGATTTGCAGTTACCTTTCAGCGAAAACGAAGGGGACAGGCGATGGTACACTCAAAATTGGATGATATCTCAGGAATCGGTCAGTCCAGACGCGTCGCCTTATTAAAACATTTTAGATCATTGAAAAACCTTAAGAACGCTAGCCTGGAGGAGATTGCCCATGTACCGGGTATCTCAAACACCATGGCGAGAAGAATAAAAGAAGGTTTGGAATAAGTGGACATTTCGAGAACACTTCGAGGACCTCAGTGATCTCCTCAATGTCCGGTGGCTGAGGCTCTCGAAGCCCAGATGTTTGGAGGAATAGAACATGGTTTTTGATTTCACAGAAAAAGAAAAAGGGATTCAACCCCGAACTATCTGGTGTCTTGGCCGAAACTACGCAAAACACGCCGAGGAATTGGGAAATGAAGTAGAGGCGCGTCCTCTAGTATTCCAAAAAGGGTTGAATGCATTGATCCCATTGAGTAGAAGTCAGCGACTTTTTCGCGATCATGGAACTGTCCATTTTGAAACTGAGATTATTGCGCTTATGGATAGAAATGATGAAGGATCATTTATCACAGGTATTGGTCTCGGACTGGATCTTACCCTGCGTGACTTACAGACGGATCTCAAATCAAAGGGGAAACCCTGGACTTTGGCAAAATCATTTGATGGCTCTGCCATTGTCAGTCGCTTTATTCCTATAAAAGAGTTTGCTTCTCTGGACCAGATACGGTTCAGCATGATATTGAATCAAGAAGTACGGCAAAAGGGGGATAGTAGCCAAATGATATTACC
>CAZOBQ010000151.1:0-5942 GCA_964578155.1 uncultured Lentisphaeria bacterium | reverse complement strand
AGCTGTTGTCATGGATACCAAGGAAAAGACCTTTCGTCATAAACAGTATCCGGATTACAAAGCAACACGTGAGAAGATGCCTGATGAATTGGCTGCTCAGCTCCCCATTGTTGATGATCTTGTCAATAAGTTGAATATCCCCTATTTGAAACAGGAGGGATTTGAGGCGGATGATATCATTGGTACCATAGCCACACGGGCATCTAAAGAAGGATATAAGGTTAAGATCGTTACGGGAGATAAAGACTTCGCTCAGCTTGTTGATAAGAATGTAGAAGTTGTAAATCCTCGGGATAATAGCATTTGGACGCCTGAGTATGTGAGTGAAAAGTGGGGCGTTCCACCGGAATTGATCATTGACTTGCTAGGACTCATGGGAGATGCATCAGACAATGTTCCCGGAGTACCAGGTGTGGGACCTAAAACTGCCGTCAAATTGATAAACGAACACGGTGGAATATTCGATATCTATGAAAAACTCGATAATATTAAGAATCCGAAATTACGAGCAAAGTTAGAGGAGAATCGAGAACAGGCTTTGCTTTCCCGGGAACTGGTGACCATCAAAATTGACATGGATTCAGTACCTTCAGCTAAAGAATTAAAAATATCCTCACCAGATATTGATGCTGTCCGTAATGTGTTTCAGGAATTTGAGCTTTTCAATCTCATGAAGCCCCTGGATGATGTACGGACACTCTATGAAGATGGAAATGCTACGCTGGCACCAAAACCTCAAAGAAATTATACGGTCGTGAAGCACATTCCTGAGTTACTCGAGTTGGTTGATGAACTGAAGAAGCACGACATGGTGGCTTTTGATCTGGAGACCACTAGCTTGGATGTTCTCACAACTGAAATAGTGGGGATCTCATTTTCCTGGACTGCAAACCAGGGCGTATATATCCCAATCAAGTATCCCAACCCGGCTGAAGGTAGTTTTTCAGAAGGTGACACAGGCACAGTTCTCCGTGAGTTAAAACCATTCTGGGACTCAACCTCCATTAAAAAAACGGGGCACAATTTAAAATTTGATCTTTCGGTCCTGAAAAGTCATGACATCGCCGTTCAAGGGGTGAGCTTTGACTCTCAGATCGCAGGATATCTGGTCAACCCAGGTGGTCGTGGATATGGTATGAATGATCTCAGTATTCAGTATCTAGGAATTGATCCAATTCATATTGAAGCCCTCATAGGGAAGGGTAAAGATCAGATCACCATGGATAAGGTCAGTTTGGACATGATCAGTGAATATGCCGCTGAAGATGCGGATATTTCTTTTCAGCTTTATGAGATCTTGTCTGAGCGGATCAATGAGACCGAGCTAAATTCTGTTCTTGATGATATTGATCTACCGCTTATACCTGTTCTTATGGATATGGAACGCCAGGGTACTTTCGTTGATTCAAAAATTCTAAATAATATGTCAACTAGCCTGGGGGCAGAGTTAGAACGCCTGGAGAAGGCAATCTATGAGGAAGCCGGGGAGGAATTTAATGTCGCATCTCCACGTCAAGTGGCTGAGATCCTATTCGAGAAAAAGGGAATCAAGCCCATCCGGAAAACCAAAACGGGTTATTCTACTGATGTGAATGTATTGCAAATATTGGCGAAAGAACATGCAATTCCGCGTTTTATGTTGGATTATCGGCAAGTAGCCAAGTTGAAATCGACCTATACCGACACTTTACCGCTATTGATCCACGAAGAGACCGGTCGTATTCACTCAAATTTTAACCAGACCATCGCAGCCACAGGTAGATTGAGTTCCACCAATCCAAATTTTCAGAATATCCCGGTCCGGACTGAGTTGGGGCGAGATATCCGCAAGGCTTTTCGTCCGCAGAATAAGGGCTGGAAGATACTGGCTGCTGATTATTCACAGATCGAGTTGAGACTGATGGCACAATACTCCAAAGATGAACGACTCATTCAAGCATTTAAGAATGGGGAGGATATTCATACCGCGACGGCAGCCCATGTGTTTGGGACTGACCTTTTCGGAGTATCTGCAGATCAACGTCGACGTGCGAAAGTGGTGAACTTTGGGATCATGTATGGAGCAGGTCCATTCAGGATGTCTAACGAGCTTGAGATTTCCATGGGTGAGGCAGCTCAATTGATCAGTGAATATTTTGAAACCTATCCCGGTATTCGTGGCTATATCGATGATACCTTGGAATTTGCCAGAGAGCATAAATTTGTTCAAACCCTTTTCGGAAGAAAACGTCCAACACCAGATATTGATGCATCCAACCGTATGAGCCGCGAGGGAGCTGAACGTGTGGCAACCAACATGCCCATCCAGGGTACTGCCGCAGATATTATCAAACTGGCTATGATTCAAGTCCATCAGAAAATGCAGGAAAATAAGATGCAGAGTAAGATGATACTGCAAGTTCATGATGAGCTGGTATTTGAGGTGCTTGAGGAAGAGTTGGATCAATTATCTGCACTGGTCAAAGAGACGATGGAGAATGCCGTTAATCTGGATATCCCACTTACCGTGGATATAGGTATTGGTGACAACTGGCTGGAAGCCCACTAAAGCACCTGAAGTATTTGACCAATCCCGTGCTTGTCACCTAGTTAATAAATAAATAGTATAAACTAACTAACATTCTATATTGCAGGGGATTTATAGGATATATGTTGGCATACTTTTGAAAAAATGAATACTTAATACGTTTTCGATTCTCTTGTTTTCTTTATGGGAATATTAGGATTTAGATTAAGTTTCAAGCAATCGAAAAAGCGAGCAACAATATTCTTCACTTGAAGGAGAGAGCGCATTTATAGATCGCTACCATCATTTAAGAAATTACACTAAAGGGAATAGTATATGAGAAAAGCAAGACTGTTTCTTGTTCTGAGTGCCATTACATCCATTCTGATGGCTGGAACTTCAGGAAAAATATCAGGAAAGATTACTGACCAGACATCAGGAGAACCCTTGATAGGTGTGAATATCATGGTGGCGGAAACTAATTTGGGGGCGATTACAAATGTCGATGGATACTATGTTATCCTGAATGTACCACCAGGGTTTCATAGTGTTCGAGCCAGCATGATTGGATATTCCAGGTATGAAATAAATGAAGTGCGAGTTGAAATAGATCGTACAACAACTTTGAATATCATTATGTCGCAGCAGGTTCTTGAGGGAGAAGCGGTTGTGATTACTGCTGAGCGTAAAGTGATCAAAATGGATGTAGCTGCCAGTCAACGGAGTATGAGTGCAGAGAGCATAAAAGAACTTCCTGTAAATAGTGTCAGTGAAGTGCTTGGTTTACAAGCTGGAGTTAGTGGTTTTTCGGTACGTGGTGGTGGGACAGATGAAACCTCACTCATGATTGATGGTATTGAGTTGAAGGATCAACGGACCAACCAACCAATCACAGGAATACCCTTAAGTGCTGTACAGGAAATATCAGTTCAAACTGGAGGATTTAGCGCAGAATATAGTAATGTCCGTTCTGGTGTGGTAAATGTTGTGACTAAGGACGGTAGTGGTGGATACACGGGGACCATTTCGATCAAACATAGTGCGGCCGAGCCAAAACACTTCGGCATATCACCTTATGACAAAGACTCTTATTTTCTTAAACCTTATCTTGATGATGCTGTAGCCTGGACCGGAACAGAAAATGGTGAAAGTTATACGGATGTTGATGGTGACGGGTATTGGGATGAGGGTGAGCCTTATACGGACTACAATGGAGATGGAGAGTACACTGCCTGGGATGTGAATATGCAGGATCAATATCCCGAATTTGAAGGCTGGAATTCTATCTCAGAAAAAACTCTGGGAAACAATGACCCTTCTGACGATCTCACTCCCCAGGGAGCTCAACGACTATTTGAATGGCAATATAGAAAAGCTGGAAATATTGTTAATCCAGATTTAAATATTGATGCTGGTTTTGGTGGTCCAATCCCTGTTATTGGGCCTATGCTAGGGAATCTTAGATTTTTCTTATCATATCGTCAAGAAAATAATGAGTACCTCTATCCGGTTTCCAGGTCTGGAACACTTACCCGAACTGGATTACTCAGGATGACCTCTGATATTTCTGATAGTAAGAAACTTAGCTTTATAGTCATGTTGGGTGATCTAGAAGCGACAACCTCATCTAGAGGTGGTTTGACCAGCTATTTATCTAGCGTATGGGAGTTGGCATCGCAGGTCAATCGACGCGGTTTCACCATGCCCTGGCGTCTATATTCAAATGAGTATTGGGCCCCAACCACTGTAACACATGCAACTTATTCAGCTAAGTTTACGAATTTACTGAGCTCCTCCAGTTACTATGAAATCCTCCTAAAGCATTCTGGTAAAAAATATGATACAGGTCCTGGAGAACCGCGTGATACTGAAAGCCTTTACGAAATATTCGATGGATATTTTGTTGATGAAGGCCCGGTGGGTTTCTATGGTACACCCGTTACCAGTGTTGAAGGTGGTCTTACTATGGGCGGTGCAGTGAGTACTTCCCGTGATGAGAGTGAAGTTAAAACCACTTCTTTAAGTTTCAATTATACTAACCAGATGAATTCTCATAATCAGGTAAAGTCAGGCTTTGACTTTGTTTATGATGATTTAAACATGGCTTTTGGCTCATTGAACTATTTTCTTCCTGAAGGTAATTACTGGACTCAGATGAAATTTAACCCGTATCGGTTTAGTGCCTACATTCAAGATAAAATGGAATTTGAAGGATTCATTGCCTCACTTGGCTTAAATGCTGAATACATAAATCCTAATGCTGAATGGTATGATGTTGATATCTATGATAGTGATTTTTTCTCGGCTAGCTATAGCTTGGAAAATGATGATCAATTTGAGAAGGTTAAAATTGATCCCAAGTTTTATGTTAGCCCCAGATTATCAATCTCACACCCCATCACAATTAACTCCAAACTCTATTTCAATTATGGACATTATAGGCAGGTACCCACTGCAGAAAGCATGTTCCGAATCCAGAGGAAGGCTAATCTGGACTCTGACCGTGAAATTGAAGACCTGACGCAGCTTTCAGTTATAGGAGATCCAAACCTGGATCAAGCGCTTACGATATCCTATGAGTTAGGTTACGACCATGCACTTAACGATAAATACTTACTCCACATCGCTGCTTACTATAAGGACATCTCTAATCAGCAGGATTGGACAGATTATTATAATGCCAGTGGCGGTGTCAACTATAGCCAGCTCACTGCTAATAGTTATGAAGATATCCGTGGCTTTGAGACAGATATTTCAAAAATGTATGGTGACTGGATAACAGGTCACGTTAACTATGAGTATCGAGTGAATACCTCTGGATTTTTTAATATCAGGGAGTATCATGAAAATACCAAAGAACAAAGTGATTACGTTAATAATCCATCAAATATTGAACAGGCAAAACCACGACCTACTCCAAGCGTAAAATCAGTTATCGATCTGCATACACCTGGCAAATTTGGTCCCACAGTATTTAACCAGAACATTTTAGCAGATTGGCATTTGAATATTATGGCTAGTTGGCGGGCTGGTTCCTGGTTTGAATACAACCCAAAAGGGATTCCAGGGATTGGAACTAATTTTCGCTGGCAAGATGCTCGTTCACTAAATCTGAAATTTTCAAAAGTGTTTTCAGCAGGGCAGATGAAGATCAAGTTTTTTGCTGATGTAAATAATGCCTTAAATATCAAGCGATTTAGTACCTATGGTTTTGCCGATATATTTGATTATGAAGACTATATGAATTCCTTGCTATTGCCGGAAGATAAGTTGGAAGCTATAGGTGTGAATATTCTTCCAGATCTTGATCGAAATGATAACCCAGGAGATGTAAGACCTGACGATGTGGATTTTGTCCCCATCGAATGGGTCTCAGATGTAAATGAACTAGATACGGGCAACCTGAGTGAGAGGGGTATCTACTATGATGCTGCCT
>CAZOBQ010000150.1:0-5947 GCA_964578155.1 uncultured Lentisphaeria bacterium | reverse complement strand
CAAGAAGAATAACACAAACGATAACAAGATGACTTACTCCAGAAAAAACATCAAAACTTAAAAACACACGTTCAATAAGAAGTTGAATCGCTTCAATTGATCCCTGGTAATCATTAACAATGACTTTAGAAACATCTAAGTCATCAAGGACACGATCAAAGAGCACCACCGGTATACCTCGATTTAGAAATCTCAAAAAATGATCTCCATCTTGGGTCGATTGAGAAATACTCGCAGCTATTCCAGCGACTCGATTAGAAAGCATATGATGCGTGTTCAATACCTCTCGGTCGTAATCTTCGTTAGATTTAGAAACGATAACCGTAAATCCGTGCTGATGAGCTAAATCTTCCATCCCATCAATGACAGAAGAAAAGAATTCATGCTTGATCTCAGGTACGATTACACCAATAGTAGCAGAGGCATTGGTTTTAAGATTCCGAGCAATACTATCCGGGAAGTAATCGAGTTTTTGAGCGATTTCCTTGACTCGAATTATGGTCTCTTCAGCGATGGCGGGATTATCCTGTAGTGCACGGGAGACAGTGGATATTGATAAGCCGAGTTCATTGGCTATATCTTTCATTGTGGGCGCTCTTCTTATCATTGACTGCTACACAACCTCTATTTCATCAGAATCATTTTGGTTACATAATAATTATCAGCTGCTTGAAGACGACATAAATACATCCCCGAATCATAGCCATATGCATTTAATTGGAGAGAGTAAGTTCCTGCAGGTTTAGACTCCTCCGCTAACACCTCTACGAGTTGTCCTCTGATATTAAAGAGTTCAATACGAACGTTTGACCTTTTTTCTAGATCATACAGAATTGTTGCAGTGGAATTGAAGGGATTGGGATAGCTGTACACACTGTAGCCTTCAGGCATAATAGGATCAATTAAAGCCCCATCTTTAATGGTAATCTTATCCAAACGCCAATAATAGTGTTGTTGATCACTACTAAATGATAAATAAGTCGCTTTTTTTCCAATTTCCTCAAGATCGATGTTCGCTTCTGAACGCCAAATACCAATTTCAGATTCATCGACTGTTATGTTTTTCAGGGTATGCCAGGGTCCTTCCGGATCATAAGCATATTGCAATCGGATCCCATGCTCTGGAGTGCCGCCTGACCTGGTTTGATCCCATGCTCTAATTTCTTGGAAGCTGAGTTCAGGTCTTCTAAGGTCTTCCAGACTAATCTGAGGTGAAGTCACTCTATAAGATCCAATCCAGTGTGATCCGAGAGACAGAGCCCTATCACCCTCAAATGGGGTTGAAACCCAGTGGTTAGTCACCTTATCATACACTTCCATACTGTCCAAGGAAACCAGCTCTTGTGAGGAACCAGAATTTTGGATATACCATCCAGAGGTACTTGATCCAGGGCGATCATATTCGAAATTTTCCCAGTAAGCATATCCGTCTGGCAGTCCTATCATAAATGATTTTTTATAGCTTACGATTGCCTCGGAATCACGAATTTGAATTTGGACATTCATTTCATGCCCCCTCGGGAAATCTTGTGAAATATCCATGGCAAGATTGATCTTCTTACTGTTCAGTGCTGAGATGTCAGGGATTGTAATGAGTGTATCTAAGTTGTCAACATAGACATTCGATATGGAATCTAGACCTACATTGATACTAATATTCTCTCCAGAGATTTCACCAACATTTTCCAGATCGAGAATCATTGCCACGCTTTCACCAGGTTGGAATTTGCCATCTGAATTTCCTGAGAAATCGACGCCAGATAACTGTACTTGATAATCTGCCTTCAATCCGATTCCGAATTTGAAATTATGAATGGCTAATTGTCCGATGTCCTCTACAACATAGCTTAGGTCCACCCAGGATGAAGCCACATCATCATTGCTTATCGTGATCACATGCTCAATGGACACTGAGTCACCAGCAGCCAAAGGTGGTATATCTGCGGAAGGAGTTTTGATCTCGAAGTAATTATTTGAAGAGTCCTTAGAAGTCAGAACAACAGCCCCACTTGTTGAAGTTAGATCTCCAACATTCTTTATTGTAAGCTCTAAGGTCACTTCTTCACCAGGATCTGCTCGACCATTCTGGTTATCATCCAGTGAAATTTCAGGTTGTGAGAAAAAGAAGACTGGTCCGTTCTCCTCGATTCCTGGCGATAGGTAATTCAGAGAACGCTGTAAATAAGTTGAAAAATTCTGAGATGTTGTGTCATTCCATGAGAGATCACTGCTATATATGTACGGACTCATGATATAGCGACTGTCATGAGCTACATGCTCTGCACCCCAGTTGTGACCAGACTCATGTGCTTGAAAGTTGGCCAACCAGCGCGTCTCTCCTAATCCCCAAAACTCAACTAAATGATGGCGGCCATATTGGCCAACCGTTCCTAACCATGCATATGAATAACCGATCTCTCTTCCGGTCCAGAATGTAGCTATATCGTGCCAATTTTGTACGCCACCTCCAGCAACCCAAAGATCAAATGCTCTGAGATATTCACCGGCGTTTGTTGTCACCGGCCAATCCCCTGCTCTTGCATCTGTAAAAATGATCATTTCAACCAGTTTATAATTAATCCCAAGCTTCTCATAGTAAGCATCCGTCATATTAAGTATGCTTATTAATTCCGCCGCGAGCTTGCTTGCAGTCCCAGTTTTTTGAAATGCCTCAAAATCAGCCACAAGGCCTATCTCTGCCGTATATATTGTGCTGTCACTAAAAGTATCTGCTGGATCATGCATCATTTTGTCTGATTCATGATAGGGTGACGGCGCATAGTCTTGAACTGCTTGCATATGAGCATCAAATCTTGGAATATCATCTTGGATAGAAATTAGGAGTTCATCTTCTGGTGTAATACCCAAGCACTCCACATATCGCACATCACTATCATTAGTTCTTATCATACCTGAAAGAAAGTCATCGGATATTGTCAATCTAACATGACTCTCTTCCTCGCCCTGGATCGAGCCCCTAAATGTTCGAACGTTTATGGGGTCCTTTAACAGGTCATTCGTGTGGTCTATCTCTCTGTAAATGAAGGTTTCTGCAATAAGATCATTTTCTTCTATATCCAGATTGAATGATATATCATTCCCAAGGTGTATGTCTATTTCAGGTGTTTCATTCATCATTAATTGCTTGAGGATTGCTGAGGAATTGGGAACCACATATAGCTTTCCACCACTGAGTGTTGATTCAGTTGGTCCACTCTCGAGTGCTAATGCCTCCAACTTAACGCGCACTGGTATTTCGCTGCCAAATGTGCCAGTGGTTCTGGACAGAATCACCATGATAGCCACGTGTAGGAGCTTTTTTCCAAGAACTCTATATTTGAGATATTTATTCATTTACCCCTATAGTCCCCTAAATAGCTCTCCTGGATCGACTTCACCTGCTTGAATGGATTTAATAATAAAACTGAAACCGTGTGATCCTGGTTCAATCGTATAGGCTGCATGTGGTCTAGCACCCCAGCTATTGTCACCTCCTACTCCCATTTGTTTCAAATCAATATTCCAGGTAATGAGATTCTTAGGTTTGATCCAGGTTCTCCCATGTCTATACGATTTCGACACAAAATATAAATCCTGATAATCATACTTGTGGACAGATGTGCTAATTAAGGGTTGGCCAGCTGCCATCAATCCTTCTCCATTTTCATCTCGTATGGCCATCCAACGTACATCTGTTTTATTCCCAGTTTCGTGTGGGCGGACATAAGGGTGGTATTGTTCCCACACTGATCCAGAATTGCGTCCAATGGCTGTACCGGTTTTTCTATCCCAATAACTCTCATGAGGTCCTCTGCCAAACCATTCAACCTTATCCATACCCCCAATAACCTTGACGGTCATGCCAAATCGTGGGATCTCGGGAAGATTATTCGCAGAAACTTCCAGGACCATTCCAACCTTAAGTACTCCATCACCACTCAATGAATAGGTCAATTCAAGACTTAGGCTATCCTGAACACTCTCGTACATTGCTCTTATGTTCACTTTATCATCTGTTGGTTGAGAGTGTTGAAAATCCTTTAATATCAACCTATCAGGTACTGTTTTCCACACTGCGCACCGAACCTGCATCCCATTACCTATATCATTGTCAAGAAGGGCTCGCCAGAAATTGGGAACAAGAGGACTTAGTAGTAAATTGCCAGCTCCTCGCTCATACGACTCCAGATACCCCGTTTCCGCGTTGAAACCAAGAGAGAGGAATCCTGCGGTCACCTTCAAACCATTCACATCTTCAATCACTGAGATTGACGAAGATTCAGTATCCTTCTTTTTTTCTAAAGGTTCCTGGATCTGAAATTGATCCCATGCGATCGAATGATCAGCTGGGATCAGATTGTGTTCTTCACGTTGAAATATCATCACCTTTAAGTGATACTCGTAGCTTGGATCAAAGTTGGATATCTCGAATGGTAGGTCTGTCTTTTCTGTGTAACCAGGTGCAACCGCGGGAAGGTTAAATTCTCCCTGCTCATAAATCATTCCATCTTTTGTAGCTTCCCATTTACCGTATAGATGTGAGAGGTTCTGAAATGAGTATTTATTGGTAATGTTGATAGTGCCCCTACTGATGTCATCCAATTCAATGCTGACTGGCTGATAAACCTTTTTCACCTCCCAGATATGTGGATTAAGAGAGCGATCAGCCTGTACCAAGCCATTTGCACAGAAATTGGAGTCATTTTCTGGATACTCGTCCCCAAAATCTCCACCATAGGCCCAGTACCACTCACCCTCCTCATTTTCCTTATAAATGGTTTGATCCACCCAATCCCAGATAAATCCTCCCTGAAGATGTTTGTGTTTATCAATGGTATCCCAATAATCCTGCAGGTTACCAACACTATTTCCCATCGCATGGGCATATTCGCAGAGGATCAAAGGCCTGTTCCGTTCTTCAGAGGCATATTTTTCCAAAAAATCAATATTTTTGTACATTGGAGAGACAATATCAGTATGGGCTTCATACCAGGCTGGCTGATATTGTACAGGTCTAGAAGAATCACGCTGTTTAATCCATCGATAGAGTTCCTTGAAATTCTCTCCATCTCCTGCCTCGTTCCCCATGGACCAGATTATGATTGATGGATGGTTCTTATCTCTTTCAACCATCCGCTTTCCCCTGTCTAGCCAGGCTTCGAGCCAGTTTGGGTCATTAGCGATCAAGCCATATCCTTCGTCGTGGTATCCCATTCCATGTGATTCGATATTTGCTTCATCAATGACGTAAAGTCCATATTTGTCACAAAGCTCATACCAGGTCAGATGATTCGGATAATGACTGGTTCGGACAGCATTAATGTTGAACTGTTTCATCAATTTTATATCCTGAATCATGGACTCTTCAGTGACATATTTTCCTGTGTGTGGATCATGTTCGTGTCGGTTTACACCCCGGATATTGATTGCCTCACCATTAACTAAGAGCTGGCCTCCGTTGATGCTAATATTTCTAAAACCTATCTGTTGGGAGACCGATTGTATGGTTTCTCCATCTGAGGAAGCTAACTGAATGTTAAGGGTATACAGTGCTGGTGTCTCTGCTGTCCATTTTCTTACGTTCAAAATAGAACCTGCAAAGCTCACAGTTTTAACCTCTGCGCTTTCAACATTTACCCCTTGTGTTTCACTAAGGACCTCGGAACCACCATCGAGTACGCTGTAGCTTAGGGTTAGTGATTCAGACCGCTCAGGTCTAATATTCTTTAGACTCACATCCAGACTGAAGTCACCCGTTTCGAAATTGTCATCCAGATCGGTTTTGGCAAAAAAGTCATGAATGCTGACCCGTGGATTTGCATATAAAAATACGTCTCTCTCGATCCCACTGATTCGCCACATATCCTGGCCCTCTAAATAACTCCCATCGCTGAACCTGTAGACTTCCAGAGCAACTACATTCTTCCCAGGCTTCAAGAATTTGGTG
>CAZOBQ010000149.1:0-6132 GCA_964578155.1 uncultured Lentisphaeria bacterium | reverse complement strand
ACCCCTGTTACCGGCGTGAGAGGCCAGCGTCCTAGACCACTAGACGAACGCGCCATAATATAGTAAAATATCGAATAATGAATATGGAATTCAGAATGTAGAGGTACTATAGGTCCAAATACTTCATTATTCGACATTCTCAAATCGATATTCTGCATTCAAATACAAAGAGCGTTGCCGAGGGAGGATTCGAACCCCCAATGAAGGAACCAGAGACCTTAGTGTTACCATTACACCACCCGGCAAATTCATAAAGCGCAGCGAATATAAACGGCGCCCTCAGGGTTGGCAATATTATATTCATGCTACTGACTTTGACTATATTTTTATCAATTATCAGGAATTAATTAATAACATTAAGGAATTTCAATGATGGATAGCAAAGCTTGTATTATTTCCACAACAACTGATTCAGAGCAATCTGCTCTTGAATTGGGTAAAATGATAATTGAAAAGAAACTTGCGGCCTGTGTGCAGATTATTCCTGGAGTGAAGAGCATCTATAAATGGCAAAACAAGATTGAAGTAACCGCCGAGCATATTCTTCAATTTAAAACAACTGTAGTCCTGGCTAAAAGATTAATGGCAGCCATCAAAGAAGTACACCATTATGAAGTACCTGAGTTGATTGCAGTAAATACTGATTTGATTGACACACATTATTACAAATGGCTTAAGGACGTTACAGAAAAAGATATTCCCATATAAAGTGTTAATATATATTATGTCGAGTGCGATAAATGTGTAAAAAGGGATACTTCTACCCCTTCTAACAATTATTGATTTTATTTAACTACAATATTTACAATTCTATTTGGCACAACAATCTCTTTAACGATAGATTTACCTTCTATGTGTTGTTTAAGTGATTCTTGTTCATAAGCAATCGCCAGGACCTCTTCCTTGCTGGCATCAACCTCAACCTCAATTTGGGCTCTCACCTTACCGTTAATCTGAACTGCCAGCTTAACACTGTTTTTTGCCAGTTTATTTTCATCATATGCAGGCCATTCATGATGAGACAATGTATTATTGTTGCCCAATAAGGCCCATAACTCTTCACTGATGTGCGGTGAAAATGGCGCTAAAAGTAAAACGAAGACCTTAAATGCCTCTCTTGGTGCCTGTTTGAGATCCCGTAGATGCTTTGAGAAGACCATTAATTGAGAAATTGCTGTATTAAACGCCAGATTATCCAGATCGTATTGAACTTTTTTGATGCTTGCGTGCATTAGTGTTAGGGTTTCACCTTCAGCTAAAGACTGAGAAAGTTCAATGAGTTCGCCCTTATCATCAACAAAATGACGCCATAACTTGTTCAGAAAACGGTATACACCTTCAATTCCACTGGTATTCCATGGTTTTGAGCGTTCTAAGGGCCCCATGAACATTTCATACAAACGCATGCTATCGGCACCATATTGGTCAACCACTTCATCAGGATTAATCACATTCCCCCGTGATTTCGACATCTTTTCACCGTCCATACCCAGAATCATGCCTTGATTGACCAGCTTTTGAAAAGGTTCTTTGGTTGAAACATACCCCAGATCGAACATGACCTTGTGCCAGAAACGTGAATACAGCAGATGCAGGACTGCATGCTCTGCACCACCAATATACAGATCTACTGGCATCCAATACTTCTCTTTATCCAGATCCCAGGCTTGCTTATCATTTTTTGGATCAATAAACCTTAAATAGTACCAACATGACCCAGCCCATTGTGGCATGGTGTTGGTCTCTCTGATATATACTTTACCTGATTCTGGGTCAACAACCTTCAACCATTCCCCAGCATTGGCTAAGGGACTCTCACCAGTACCCGAAGGAGTAATGCGATCTAAAACTGGAAGTGTAAGCGGTAAGTCGCTGTCGGACATGGGGATAGTGTTATCTCCATCATGTAAGATTGGAAAAGGTTCACCCCAATATCGCTGACGAGAAAAGAGCCAGTCGCGGAGTTTATAGTTTACAGATTTTTTACCTTTACCCGTAGAATCTAGCCAATCAATTGTCTTCCCAATAGCTTCTGATGGTTTTAAACCATCGATAGAAAAACTAGCATCGGGGGCGCTAGAGTTAACCATTACTCCATCTTCGATATTTGTGAAGGCTGCTGCAGAGATATCCCCACCTGACACAACCTCTTGAATCGGTAAATCAAATGTTTGAGCAAACTCATAATCACGTGTATCATGAGCCGGAACAGCCATAATGGCACCTGTACCATAGCTCATGAGTACATAATCACTGACCCAAATAGGAATTAGAGCATCATTTACGGGATTTATCGCGTAAGCACCGGTAAATACGCCTGTCTTTCCCTTTGCTAAATCAGTTCTATCTAGATCACTTTTACGCTCAGCCAGAGAGCGATATTCAGCGATTGCATCCAGTTTGTCAGGACCCGCAATTTGATCGATATAGGGATGCTCAGGGGCCATGACCATATAAGTAGCACCGAATAGTGTATCAGGTCTGGTGGTAAAGACCTCAAGCGATAAGCCTAGATCTCCGGCAATTTCAAAGGTTACCTCTGCCCCTACACTCTTACCAATCCAATTCCTCTGCATATCTTTGATAGATTCCGACCAGTCAAGATCATCCAGGTCATCAAGCAATCTATCGGCATAAGCCGTGATTTTTAACATCCACTGACGCATCGGTTTTCTGACAACAGGGTGTCCACCTCGCTCAGATTTTCCGTTGATCACCTCTTCATTGGCTAAAACAGTACCCAAGGCTGGACACCAATTGACGGCGACTTCAGCCTGATACGCAAGACCCTTTTTATACAACTGCAGGAATATCCACTGAGTCCACTTATAATAGGATTCATCAGTGGTATTGATTTCGCGATCCCAATCATAGGAAAAGCCAAGAGATTGAATTTGTCTTTTGAAGGTAGCAATATTCTCAGCAGTCTTAATAGATGGTGGCGTCCCAGTTTCAATTGCATACTGTTCTGCTGGGAGTCCAAATGCATCCCATCCCATGGGATGTAAAACATTAAAACCGCGCATTCTCTTGTAGCGTGACACGATATCAGTGGCCGTGTAGCCTTCGGGGTGTCCCACATGCAAACCAGCGCCTGAAGGATATGGAAACATATCCAGAATATAATATTTAGGTTTATCTAGGAGGTTATCAATGGCCTTAAAGGTATTATTCTCTTCCCAATATTTTTGCCATTTTGCTTCAATTTGAGTAAACGGATACCGCTCTGCCATTCTTATACCTTCCTAAACAAAAAAGCGCGGATTATTCCACGCACTAAATAGCTAATGTCGGGGTGAAAGGATTTGAACCTTCGACCTCTTCGTCCCGAACGAAGCGCGCTACCGGGCTGCGCTACACCCCGTGATACTTAAAAGCGAGATATTATATTATACCACTTGCCTTATGGCAATTGGTAATGCGTTCCTCAAATCTAATTAAGCAAATAATTTAACACCTGTAGTGGTGATGATTGTAACGATCGTGGCACTCATTAAGAGTCCCACAAATATTGCTATGAATGATTTCTTATATGACAATCCGAACAGAAATGCGGCTGCTGCACCTGTCCATGCACCCGTAACAGGCAATGGGATCCCAACAAAAACGACTAGGCCAAAAAACTCCCAGGTTTCAATCATCTTCCCTTTGTGTCTTGTTCTGGCAAATAACCAATTAAAAAAACGTTCACCTATGGACCAGCGCATTAAATAATTAGAAACAGGCCCTAAAAGCAGCACAATGGGAACAGATATTAAGAAATTACCTGCAACAGCCCACATATAGGCCTCATACCATGCTAACTCCCCAAAGGTAATGCCCCATGGTAAGGCAACGCGTAACTCTCCTATTGGTGTCATCGCCAATAAGAATGTAATCCATCTAGGATCCTGAATAAATTCCTGAAAGAAATGGAGAACTGATTCTACCACTTAAAACTCCTTATAAATGTGCGGACAAAGCGGAGAGTATCTTTAACCAGGCGCATATGGCTACCCTCATTGCTATAGATCACAGGTATTTCTTGCCATATTAGATTCATTTTTAGCTTAGCGCTGTTGAAATACACAGCTGATTCAAACTGAAAACCATCTTCAGGTGACTCCCATAAACGTCTATCGCTCAGGGGATAACATCGATAACCAACTTGAGCATCTCGGATTATCCGTCCAGACCGTAACGAAATGATCATACTCGTAATATTATTCGATAGCTTGCGATGAAAGGGCATGCTATCAGCACCAAGATCTCGAGCCCCAATAACCATAGCTAACGGATTCTTCCGCATCTTCTTATCAAAATCAATAATGACTCGTGGGTCATGCTGGCCATCTGCATCCAAGGTTAGCGCATGACTATACCCTTTACTTTTGGCCGTTTCAAACCCTGTTTTTAGGGCAGCCCCTTTTCCCCGGTTATGTTTATGTTCCAAATATACTACTTCAGAGAGCGAATTCTCATTCAAACCATCCGTTGAGCCATCATTCACGACCATTATGGGGATTTTATACATCTCTTTAATGCTGGAAACCAGCTTTAAAATAGAATCCCGGCCGTTATAGACCGGGATTATTATTATTGGATTTATGATATCTGTATTCACCTAATATCTTATTCACCATTAAGTGATTTTGCTTTTCTATCGGATTTCTTTTTCTTTGTCGTTTGGATAACGCTAAAGTCCAAGACCTTCTTTTTAACTGTGATATTCACAGTTGATTCGTTTTTAACCTCACCCTTTAGGGTCATTTCTGCGATTCTATCCTCAATCATATTCTGGATAATACGATGTAAAGGTCGTGCACCATACTCGCTATCAATCTCCTGATCAATGATCATTGCTTTGGCTGCGGCACTTAATTTGATCTTTATATTCTTCTCATTGGCATAATTGCTAACATCATCTAGGATGAGATCAACGATCTTTATCAATTCTACCCTACTCAGTGAATTAAAAACAAGTGAGTCTGTCAAACGATTAATAAACTCTGGTTTGAAGGTTTGCTTCATTTCTTTGTTTATCTTTGATTCCTGCTCAGCATTAATTGCCTTATGATCTTGTCGGTTAAAGCCAATCTCTGGTTGGGAAAGATTCTTCATCCCTAGATTTGAAGTCATTATCAGGATACAGTTTTTAAAGTCTACCGTATGACCAAGACTATCTGTCAATTGACCTTCATCCATAATTTGCAGTAGCATATTATAGACTTCTGGATGTGCTTTCTCAATCTCGTCGAATAACACAACACTATAAGGATTGCGACGTACAGCCTCTGTCAGGGTACCTCCCTCCTCATATCCAACATATCCAGGAGGAGCACCGATCAGCCTACTGACATTAAAACGTTCCGAATATTCTGACATATCCATCTTGATCAATGCTTTTTCATTCTGATAGATATACTTGGCCAATACTTTAGCCATCTCAGTTTTACCAACACCCGTTGGTCCTAAGAATAAAAAGGAACCAATTGGTTTTCTGGGATCTCTGAATCCACTTCGTGCTCGACGCAGTGCTTTGGCCATAGCTCTGATGGCATGCTCTTGCCCTATAAGATGCTTAGTAATCTCAGATTCGAGCTTTAAGAGGCGTTCTGCTTCGGTTTCAGCCACATCCTGAATAGGTATACTGGTAATCAATGAGACCACAGCAGCCATATCATCAACCCTCACTACAGGAGGATCAATTTTCATGGCAGTATTCCACTCTTCATTTGCTTCGAGTAATTTTTGATTCAGGTTTCTTTCATCATCTCTCAATGATGCTGCCAATTCAAATTCCTGGTTACGGACAACATCATCTTTTCTGATTCGTAAATTGTCTAATTCTGCTTCAAGTTGGACAATGTTTTTTGGAATATCCACATTTGCCAGATGCACCCGTGCACCGGCTTCATCCATTACATCTATGGCTTTATCTGGATGGAATTTATCCTGAATATAGCGACTCGAATAGGCAACTGCTGCTTCCAAAGCTTCATCGCTGTATTGCACGTTGTGGTGTGCTTCATAACGATCCTTCAAGCCATGCAGGATTTGGAGTGTTTCTTTCCTGGATGGTGGCTCAATCTTGACTTTTTGAAACCTACGTTCCAAGGCACCATCTTTTTCGACATATTTTCTATATTCATC
>CAZOBQ010000148.1:0-6204 GCA_964578155.1 uncultured Lentisphaeria bacterium | reverse complement strand
CATTGGTTACATAATATGCTGGAGCCCCAAATCTGTCATACAAGGTGTCTACTGAAAATGTTATTTCATACACTTGGCCATCAATTACTTGATCTTGACCATATATGACAGGGGTGATTGTACCTGTTCCTATCATTGGATTTGCCAGTGAATCAAGTTCAATTTCGGGAGATCTGTAACCTGCTGCTGTACTTCTTGGAACTACATATTGAACATTTTTTCCGACACTGCTGATTTCGTCATAATCATTAATACTGACAACCATATTGTTCTCAGATGGAGCAATTCCCGGAGTATCAGAATCACCAGGATCCACACCGTAATCAAAGGCGACGAGGCCATAGTAGTATGTACGACCATTTTCAACATTATCATCAATAAAGAAATGCCTTAATCCCGTATCCGCACCAAGATCATAGGAAATGCCGTTAACTGGTGCGAAATCAGCGAAACCATATATTTCATCAACTATATCGCACTGGAAGATAGGCTTGAAGAAAATGGGTGTTCCAAATCCATCAGTGATCAACTCAGCATCGGTAAAGAACTTGTCTGTAGCTTTATATAATTTGTATCCTTCAAAATCATTTATATTCCCGACGAAGGGGTCCCGAGTCAGTTTGTCGGCCCGGTTATCCCATGATAAAATCACCTGACCATCGCCTGCAGTTGCTTGGAGTGTCGGTGTCTCTGGTGGTTGTGCAAATCGATAGTCTGATTCGTAGACCAGCTGAACAATCTTTTTCAATTGAAAAAGAGCTGGTGCTGTATATGCCGGAGGATTAATTCCAGCTACAGGATCCTGCGAGTGGAGTTCTGCCATGGAGATTCTTTCGGCAGTCCCCTGTGCCAAGGGGAAGGGTCCTGAAGCAAATAACTCAACCAAATTTGATTGATCACCATAAAAAGCTTTTAGGGTATCTGCTGCAAGTGAATCCCACATCACATCATCATTACGGAACCAAGGTGTTCCAGGGGGTGCTGGATGTTGATTTACCAGTTCGAATAAGAGGAATGTATTTAAACCTGACATATCAGATTCACTGACATCTGTTAGGGCAAAATTCGGTTCACTGCCACCGAGAGCTTCATCAAAATCAGGTTTATGGTTGGCTTCTCCAAAATCAGGACCTGGATAATTAATATCTAAAGGACCGAGTCCATCCAAGCCCACATCATCCCCATAGGGTTCAGTGGCCTGGTAGATTCCATCTTCGTTTACATCTTCACCGTCTTGCCAATCCTGATCCTCATCTGCGTCCCAATGTTCCTTGAGGTCCGAGAGCTCTTTATCATAAAATTCTAGAAATGCAGCTACGTCTGCGATCCCATCTGTTGGACCTATTTTAGCCATAGCTTGATTATCACGAACCTCATTGATAAGACCGTCCCCATCGTTATCAATATTATCAAAGCCAATTCCAGGACTTTCCAAATAGGCAAAACCCATAATACCTGCTAATCCATTATCACCAACTCCATCAATATCCCAGGAATATGCGAGATCTAATTTATCGCTAAAGTAGCCAATATCATCATCTGGACCTTCCCCACCGATGGCATTGTCTACCCAATATCCGAAGCAGACTTCTGGTAGATCATAGTCAGATATATTTGCAATCGTATATTCCCAAAATAGTGCGTCTCGTACTTGAGGATTATTCCATTGGAAACCTCTGGTCTCCACTCGAACCCCTATTCCACCCCAGGGACGACCAGCTTGGATAGTGATGTCTTCACCTATCGTTACACCCGGTCGGGGATAATAACGAACAGCATCATCAGATTCTAAATACTCTTGATCGTGGGCATCATTCACCACGAAATAGGTTTCCAGATCAGCGTATTTGATGCCACGGCCAAAACGTCCATCCCATTCACCACGCCACTTAGGCCCTAAACCCGATGGCCAGCCTATTGTGGGCCAAGAAAGCGAGTCATCACTCATTGCTGGATATTCACTTGTTTCATTGAAATATCCAAAGACTGGATAAAATCCCCATTCAACGAGACCTGAATCATTTACATCCATTTCCTCACGGTAGCTGGTTTGTAAAAAATGCAGTGTGTGATAATCAGAATTGTTATTCTGAATGGTGAGCAGATTTGTCTCAGGAATGGTATCCACAGTTGCATCGTCATGATCGTCCTCAATATAGACCCTTGCACCTACAAGAAGACCGATACCATCCAACATTTTTGTTCCATCACCTTTGGGCCAAATCGAGGCTAGCTCATCTGGCCAATCAGATAGTTCAGTGGTATTCTGGAATTTTAAATGGACTCTGTTGCCATCCATGGTCCCAGCACGTTCAGCTTCGATATCTCCGGCGGGATCATCCGGACCTGCATAATCTCTTCCCTGCCCATACGTTACGTTTGACATACAAATTACAAGAATAATGGCGGATAGGATTCTAAATAGGTTCATGTTTTTCATTCTATATACTTACTTCCAGGCCAATTTTTATTTGCCTAGGGGTGCTGAACATCGCCGGATTTTTATAGCGATCTTCATATTGGTTAAAATTACTACGATGTGCTGCTAGATCAGAAGGCTCTGTTATCTCAGAATACGCTCTGCCTGTTTCCCCATTTACCCAATTTTCGTTATAGCGATCCAGGAGATTGTATACAGATATATTTACCTTCGAGTTCATACCCATAAATTGGGGTAAGTGTAAATAAGTAGTAAGGTCTAAATGATAGCTACCAGCCTTGTATTCGTTGTTAGGTGCAAGATTAATTCTTGACAACGAGCTCTCACTCTGAGGTGAAAATGTATACGTTGTACCCGAGTTATAGTAGCCTGTTAAATGGGCACCATATTTGGCTACCGAATATCCTACTGACAGATTAAATGTATGTCGCTGATCCCAACTCATGGGAATCATGCGATTTACTTCATCAACACTAGAACCTGCCCGGTTAAAGGTTTGCAGCGGGTTGTCAGAGTTCCCTTTGGTATACTGCAAGGTATAGTTAATATTTGTTCTGAGGCCACCAATCCCATAATCCAACTTTAATTCAAGACCTCGGACATTCCCGTAATCCTTGTTTGTGTACAGACCATATCTGATCTGATTATAGGTAGTGACAACAGTTGTGCTGAGTAGATCGTAAATATCTCGATAATAAAGGTTAATTTCCAGTCCCAGTTCAGGAGTAAGTTCCTGCCATAATCCGATCTCATAGCTCACCGTCTTTTGGGCGTTCAAACCAAGTGAATCAGCCCCCAAATTTGCATTCCCCATGGTAGTCCCAAAATCAGTGGGACCAATGAGAAAAGCATCATTGCTGTACATTGCATAATAGGCAGGCATCTGGAAAAAGTGTCCATAGCTGAAGTGCAGCACAGCCCTATTGCCTAGCTGATATGCCAGTCCGAATCTAGGACTAATTTGAGATACAGTCTTTGAATCGAGGTCTGTTGACATTCTGGTCATATCCAGCACTAGATTGCTATCAGCATCATATAAGGAATTTCCAGCAGAATCTTTCAGTGCATATATTGAGGTGTTGGCCGGGTTCCTTCGCTGACTTGGATAAACTGTATTTGCATCAAAAGTGTCCAAGCGAAGTCCAAGATTAATGACCATTTCATTAAACTCCATCTTGTCCTGAAGATACACTGATGTCTCACGAGGATACTTCTCATATATATCAGCATATATGGTCCCATTCCCTTTTACTTCAGGGCGATATATATAATCTAAGGGACCCCCTCCATTTTGATTTCTGATTTGTTGATATTGATTATAGATGTCATGGTTCGTGATTTGAAAACCAGTTTTAAAACTGTGATGATTGTTCGCCTGCCAGGTCAGATCAAATTTTGTATTTTTGGTAGTTGTATTTCTGATGGTATGGTCTTTAGACTGACCTCCAGTTAGAAATCCAGGCCCATAAGTATTCGAGTAACGATCATGTACATATGCCCAGACAGTATCACCTGTATCATACCAGGTTCCATTATACTCCATAAACTCATCGGCAATAAAATGTTCTTCTGGGTCTTCAAATAGGTAACTTCCATAATCATTGTCGGTCTGACTCAGTTTAAAATCATAAAAAAGTTTATTTGTCAGCATGTGATTAAACTGAAAAGTGTAAAATTGAGTTTTAGCTTGCTCTTTAACCTGTCCATCCGGATTATATTTGTAGACATGGTTGTAGTTCTGCCAGTTGTCTTCATTTCTGTTGTACATGAATGAAGCTCGCATCTTTGGACTTATTTTTATCGATAGTTTGGTTAATAAAGAAGAGCGCTCGCTTGAGCTCATGGATACATAGGTGCTATCCCCGGTATCTTCTGTATTCCAAGAATCTGGATCAGCTTGATAATAATTACTGGCGTCCCACACATTGAAATGTCTAATTCCGTTCAGATGCCCGGCAGTTACCTGTTCCCTATAATTAATAAAAAAACCTATCTTTTCCCCAAGAATTGGGCCACTTAGCATCAATTTATAATCATAATTTGTATTTAATTTAAAGGCGTAATTATTGGTATTCTCACCAATGAGTTCAGATTCATCAAAAAGACCAAAAGCGTTTAAACCAGGGAAGATATTTTCCTCTTCCTCATATTTGTTATTTGTAAAATACGTGCCGATTGAGCTTGATACACTCCCATGAAACTCAGAAGAACCATCCTTTGTTACCGCATTCACGATTCCACTCATCGCTTTTCCGTATTCAGCATTGAATGTACCGGTTATTACTTCCAGATCCTGAACTGCCTCAGTCTCAATGCTTACAACTGCGTTATTTCCACCGTACACCTCATCGACCTGAACACCATCAATGAGATAACTCACTTCTCCACTACGACCACCCCGGAAGTGACCAGCCACCACACCAGCCTGCATACTGACCACGGCATCTAAATTTTCAACAGGCAGGACTGCTATGTCGTCAGCAGAAATGTTCTTAACCGTACTGGTCTGATCCTTTTTAGTTGAGATTTTGCTGGCGGTTACAATTACTTCTGTACCCTCAAGTGTTGCAGTTCTCAGATTTGCATCTACAGAACTTGTTCGATTCACGGAGACCCGAACCTCCTCAATGACATTAATTTCGTATCCGATCATTGAAAACTTTAAGGTGTACTTACCTGGACGGATATTGATGATATTGTAGTATCCATCGATATCAGTGATTGCTCCCTGTCCCGTGCCATCAAGAATGACATTAACACCTATAAGGGGTTCAGTGGTCTCGGCATCGAGAATTTTTCCGGCAATTTTTCCAGTTGTTTGCCCGTACAAACCAGCAAGGCTTACTAAGAGAAACAGAAGTGATATTTTGATTTTATTCATGGCTTATTTTCGGGTGATTCCCTTTTATTAACATGGACTTAAGGAGTGGCTGGCCTCTGTGAATAAAAATAATATCCACAAGAAGCCAGCCAGTGTGCATGCTTATTTAAGCAATGTTACCTTGGTTACCGATGTTCCGGAAGCTCTAGATACTACAATGAAGTAGATACCTGTTCCAGCCTGGTGACCATGTGCGGTCTGTCCATTCCACATGACGTTGTAATACCCTGGGGCATGTGCTTGATCCACAAGTGATCTCACATTTTGCCCGAGCATATTTACGACATCAATCTTCACATCTCCATATTCAGGAATCTGATACTGTAAATTGATATCAGGGTTGAAGGGATTCGGATATGCTGATAAAGCAAATTCCTTCGGAAGCTGCATATCATCTCCAACAGATACTGTGCTGGAATCACAAGTTCCAAAGATGGGTGTTTCCACTAGAAACATCGTGGCTGTATCAGTCGGCATAACCAATTGCCTTACACCTAATTCAACATCATTATTGTAAACGGCACACGTCAACCCTGTCATAGCCTCAAAGGTCGATCCGTATCCAAAGAGATAGTCGATCGTATCCCGAGACTGAAGGGTTACTGTAGTGTTCCAAATATTTGGATCAGCTGTAACAGTCATGACCGAACCGCTGACGTAATCCCAATTATTAAAGCTACCAAAAACGTAGGGAGCATCTGTTGAAGGATTAAATCCTCCTTCAGCACTCATATCTACGGTAAAGGTAACGTCCACATCATGGGCAGGTGCACATGGGGAACAACTTCCAAAACATACTGCCGGAAGGACAAGATCAATATCCGTATTCAATATGCGATCACCATACGAACCATTATTAGGATCGTAGACCGTACCACAACCT
>CAZOBQ010000147.1:0-6251 GCA_964578155.1 uncultured Lentisphaeria bacterium | reverse complement strand
TCTCACTGAGCCAAACACCCAATGAAAGAACTCCCTGTCCTCCGAATCCTGCGATTTTGATCTCCTGATCAACATCTTTCGAGATATTCATCTTGGAAATATCGATATCCATTTGGTGTTGTTCTAGGCCTAATAGCTTTGGCACTCTTGCAGGTGATGCCAGATTGTGATCCAGATTTAAGGGCTCAACCTGCTCAGCAATATCTTTATAAACCCCCAGGGGGAAATTTGCTGCCAGGGTTGTTTTGATCCATTCTTCGGACTGTGGTGCAGTCATCTTCCATCCGGTTGGGCAGGTAGACAACACTTCAATAAAGGAAAAACCTTTTTTTTCAACCTGGTTCTTGATTCCCTTCCTCACTGCTTTGCGTGCGGCATTTTTGGATCTAACATCCGCTAGCATCACACGCTCCACATAAACAGGCGACTCTAAACTTGCAATGATCTCTGCCATTTTCATGGGATAACCTTCATTTTGCAATGTTCGACCATAAGGTGTGGTTGTGGTCTTCTGCCCAATGAGTGTAGTTGGTGCCATTTGGCCGCCTGTCATTCCATAAATAGCATTATTGACGAAGAAGACTGTCATGGCTTCTCCCCGGTTTGCCGCATGGAGAATCTCGTTCCCTCCAATAGCTGCCAGATCACCATCACCTTGATAGGAAATGACAATTGATTCAGGTAGAGCCCGCTTGACTCCTGTAGCTACAGCAGGTGCACGCCCATGTGCAGATTGAAAATTACCTGCATTAAAATAATAATAGGTAAAGACACTACAACCAACAGGTCCCACTATGATTGATTTTTCAGCAACGCCATAATCCACCAACGCTTCGGCAATCAATTTATGCAGGATACCATGTCCACAGCCCGGACAGTAATGGGTCTGTTCTTTATTACTTCCTGGACGACGCTCATAGGTATCATAAAAGGCTGCTGATTTCCCTAATATTTTGACGCTCATAGTACCCTCATCATTCTTTTAATCTCATGCACCAGTTCCTTGATAGAGGGGACATTACCACCCATGCGTCCATAAAATTCAACCGGTTTAACACCGTTCACAGCCAGCCGAACATCATCAACCATCTGGCCGTTGCTCAACTCAATGACACTAAAGGCTTTAACTGAGTCCATATTGGCTAATTCCGATATTCTCTCGGTTGGATATGGGAAAAGTGTTATAGGCCTTAGCATACCAACCTTAACACCACCATCCCTTAATTCATCAACAGCAGTATGAATCATTCTGGATACAATTCCATAACCGACAACGATGAACTCTGCATCATCCGTTCGATATTCCTCAAATCGAGTTTCGGTGTTCGCAATGATTTCATATTTATTCTGTAATTTCTGGTTGTGACGTTCCAAGTCATCCGGGTCAAGTTCAATTGAGCTAATTAAATTTTGTCTATCCCCATCAACGCCCCTCACGGCCCATGTTTTTTCAGCGAATTCTGTTACAGGTTCTGGAAAATCTACAGGCTCCATCATCTGACCAATAAAGCCGTCTGCTAATATTACGGCAGGATTACGATACTTATCAGACAGATCGAAAGCTAAAATCGTCAAATCGCACATCTCTTGTGCTGAATTCGGTGCTAGAACGATATTTTTATAATTTCCGTGACCACCACCCTTGACTGTTTGATGATAATCTCCCTGTTCAGGGGCAATATTGCCCAGCCCAGGACCACCGCGCATGATATTTACTACCACACAAGGGAGTTCTGCTCCGGCAAGGTATGACATACCCTCCTGTTTTAAGCTAAACCCCGGACCGGCACTGGCAGTCATGGCACGAATACCTGTTCCTGCTGCTCCGTAAACCATATTAATCGCTGCTATCTCACTCTCTGCCTGTAGAAAGGTCCCTCCTACCAATGGCATATATTGTGCAGCGGCATGTGCTATTTCACTGGCAGGGGTAATGGGATATCCATAATAGGCACGACATCCAGCAAGGATGGCTCCCTTTACAATGGCTTCATTCCCCTTAACAAATTGTTTAGACATAGCTCTACTCCGCGAAACTTAAAGTTCTAAAATTACTTAGGATGACCTCTTGGCCGCAAGCCTCGCACTGGGCGATACCTTTGACTGGGTCGATAACGTTTAACCGACTTTGCTTCTGGCTTTTCTGGCAGATGTATGATTCTTGCGCTTCCAACCAATTTTTATAAACGGTAATCGCTCCTGGCTCAGGGCAAGCATAGTAACAGACTCCACAACCGGTACAACCTTCACCGTCATACTCTGCAGGAGAATATCCATGAGTATTAAAATTATCTGCAAGATGTAGTACATCTACGGGGCAGGCAACAACACAAAGATTGCACCCTTTGCACTCCTCTACATTCACAGCTACGAGTCCACGAGCCTTAGCCATTTTCACAACCTCCTGATTTTTATGACACTCTTAATCACGAATTATATAGAACAAACAGCGTGCCAAGGTATTTCTCTTTTAATAGGTGTTCATTGGATTAGAATATTTTAATCATGAGCCTACTTTTAAATTCACACTAAACCTTGATTCTTTAGTAAATCACCATTTTTAATACACGGTTCTGCATTATTTTAAAACATGTTTAAAAACGTTCTACCCATGAAGCAAAGACCTGATTTCAGAGACATGATGCAAAATCGTGTTCATGAGATCCTTTTGATATCTAGCCTTTATGATGCCTTTAAGTTAGAAGAGGATGGTCGTTTAGGTGAGATGATATTCACTGAATATCAAGACATGAATTTGACCAGCGCTCCACGTATCACGCGGGTTTCGACTGCTGATCATGCCTTACGAAAGCTTAGAGTTCGTCATTATGATCTAGTCATTACCATGACTCGCATCTCTGATATGGACCCATTCAGGCTTGGACGCAAGATCAAAAAGAAATACGACTCCATCCCTGTCATCCTTTTAGCCTCTAACCGAAGAGAATTTAAATGGGCAACACGCAGAGTTGAAAACACCGATGGAATAGATAAGGCATTTATCTGGTATGGTGATTCCACCATATTCACAGCCATTATTAAATACATTGAAGACAGGATGAACGCACCACGTGATATTCTCAAAGGAGGTGCAAGAGCCATCATCGTTGTGGAAGACTCTCCTAAATATTATTCCATCTTCTTGCCTATGCTATACAGCGTCATCATCAGTTCAACTCATAAGCTCATGAAAAATGAATACGACGATGAATTACGTCTCCTTCGAATGCGCTCCCGCCCAAAGATCTTACTTGCATCTACATTTGAGGAAGCCATAGAGCTTTACCGAAAATACCAGAACCATCTATTGGCAGTTATCTCTGATGTTCGCTTTCCAAGGAATAATGCATTAGACCCTAAAGCCGGTGAAAAGTTTATTAAAATAGTTCTGAAGAAAAATCCCAGTACCCCGATTATAATGCAGTCCATGGAAGGTGAAAATGAGGCTCTTGCAAAAAAATTAGGTGCTTATTTCTTAGGAAAGAATTCACCTCATCTAATCCAGGGTCTCCAAGATTTTGTGATGAGACATTGTGGGTTTGGCGATCTAGACTTTAGTACCAAGGAGGGAAAAACTTTCTCAAAAGTCCGACACCTCTATGCGTTAAAAGCTGCACTTTCCGCAGCCCCTATTCAAACGATCGAGTATCATGCCCGTCGCGACCACTTCTCAAACTGGCTAGCTGTTCGTGGTCATTTTGATCTCGCCGACTATTTAAAGCCCATTAACATTGAGAATTTTGAGAATCCTGAAGAATTTCGTGATATCCTCATCGAGGCAATCTCTGCTCAGACAGAGCGCCCCCTATTTGATAAAGTGGGCTATTTTAATGCGGATACGTATGATCCCATGCTTAGGGCCGTGAGAATTGGTGGTGGCTCTATCGGAGGCAAGGCGCGAGGTTTGGCTTTTCTGGCTGCTCATTTAGGACGATTTGATTTTAGCCAGGAGTATGCAGAGATCAAAGTTGATGTCCCTCAATTCATTGTTATAGCAACCGATATCTATGACCGCTTCCTAAAGGTTAACAATCTACATGTCAAGGTACTTGAAGCCGAATCCAATGAAGAAGTAGATGATCTTTATAGAAAAGCAATCTTCCCGGGCAATTTCGCTGATCAGTTACATGCCTACCTCGGACACCATACTGGTCCTTTGGCTGTTCGCTCGTCAAGTTTACTGGAAGATTCACTCTTCCAGCCATTTGCCGGCATCTACAGTACCTTTATGCTGCCAAACAGCGCCACTGACCTGGACGCGCGGGTTTATCATGTTTTAGAGGCGATTAAACTCGTATATGCATCAGGATCTCACAAAGAAGCTACAGCTTATCTCAAATCCACGGGGAATCGTCCTGAAGATGAGAAAATGGCAGTAGTAATCCAAAATTTAACCGGCAAACAATATGACGATGTGTACTATCCCAACTTCTCTGGGGTGATTCAGACCCTGAATTACTATCCACAAGGATCGCTGAAAAGAGAAGAAGGAATTGTTACCATGGCTCTTGGCCTAGGTCGAACTGTGGTGAATGGTGAAAAAGCCTTAAAGTTCAGCCCGAAAAAGCCAGATGTTCTCCCTCAATTCTTTAATGAACAGTCAATCCTAAAGAATAGTCAAAATCATTATTATGCCCTTGGGATGTCTAATGTGGACGCTCCACTGGTCCATGGCGAAAGCTCAAATCTAGTTAAGCTTGATCTGAAAGCTGCCGAAGATCAGGGTACCTTGGAGCAGATAGCCAGTGTCTATTCCTTTGCTGACAGTCGGTTCCGTGAAAGTCTTTTTGAGGCGGGTCCTCGAGTTATAACTTTTGCCAATATCCTTAAATGGAAATCACTTCCCCTTGCCCCCCTCCTAAGTGACCTCATGGAATTTGGAAAATTGGGGATGGGTTGTGAAGTTGAGATGGAATTTGCCGTCAATCTCGGCGCTAAATACGGAGATCAGGCAAAGCTCTCTATTCTCCAGATCAGACCCATGGTTACCTTTGAACGGCCTCATGTCGTTGATATTCAGCACGCTAATAGAAGCGACAATGTGTTTCAAAGTAAAATCTGTCTTGGCAACGGTGACAATGTAAGTATTCATGATTTGGTCTATGTTGATATCGATAGTTTTAATATTCTTGAGAGTCAACATATTGCTCAGGAGATCAGCGATATGAACAAAAATTTCAGTGCAGAGAATCCCTACCTTCTCGTAGGGCCAGGTCGCTGGGGTACTGCAGATCCATTATTGGGTATTCCCGTTGGGTGGAATCATATTTCAAACGCGAGATCAATTGTAGAAGTCGGTCTTCCAGAATTATACGTTGACCCCTCTTTTGGAAGCCATTTCTTTCAAAATATCACCTCCTTGGGAATAAGCTATTTTACCATCCCCCCTCGACAACTGAGTGAATGTATGAACTTAGAATGGTTCGAAAAACAAACACCCAGCTCTGAAACAAAATATTTGAAACATTTTCATTTTGACGAACCGTTTATCATTCAAGTTGATGGATTGAACGGTAAGGGAAACGTATGGCGACCGGGTTCTTCCGGTACAGAAGTGGATAAAAATCTTTAGAACCCCTATTCTTACTTGAGGTGACCTACTTTTCGATTATGTTTTTACGTCTAATAATAAATCTAGGAGAATGAAGGTTATGCGTAAAGTTTTGTATGTTACACTCATTATGGTTTTAGCTGTTTCCGCTAATGCCCAAGGTTCAGGTATTGGTGTAGGATTATCAGATGCTGGACTGGAAGGTAAATATTGGATGAGTGAATCAACAGCTCTTGCCGTCCACTATAATCTTGGTTCATCCCATGTTAGTGTGGATTATCTGCTTAATCAGGCTGATATGCTCAAATTAACTGATGCTCCAACACCTATTTATTATGGTGCAGGTCTTGGGATAGGTACTAGCAATGATGAAAATGGTGACTCACAACTTGATCTTGGGATTCGTGGAGTTATCGGTATTGGTTATTATCTATCTGCTTTCCCAGTGGATATTTACTTAGAGGCGGCATCTTCATTCGGTGTTCTTGGTGATAGTGGATTTGGTGTCGGTGGCAACTTAGGAATCCGCTACTTTTTCTAAGTCGTAAGCAGTATTTTTTTAAAAAGCCTCTTGCTTACACCAAGGGGCTTTTTTATTGATATTGGCATCATTCAGGTTTAGTATTTGGGCTAAATATGTCCACTGCTTTTTATATAGTGCGCATTGTTATTTAACAAATGAAAATGACTATTTTTATAA
>CAZOBQ010000146.1:0-6308 GCA_964578155.1 uncultured Lentisphaeria bacterium | reverse complement strand
TAGAGCGTTTGGCTACGGACCAGAAGGTTCCGGGTTCGACTCCTGGCTGGTGTACGAAAAGGTCCCTGTTTTTCAGGGGCCTTTTTATTTGCAAAACCAAATTACATTATATTATATTCGTGGATTAGTTCTTCTAAGTATTTTATATAAAAGTACTTAGAAATTATTATTCACAGATTGCATGCAAAATGAAAATAAGACACGGATCTATTACGGGAAGCTAAGCATCATGAAATCATTACACCGAACTGTTTCAACCTATAGTATCTTACTCTTGTTAACCGTATTTTCCATGAATTCAGCTTTTGGCCAAGTCTATCACCCAGAAACTGGGGAACTCATTCCAGCTCCAGCTGATACACTTAAAAAAAGCCCTGTTAGTCCCGCATTTGATCCTGAAACAGGACAATTGCTTATGCCTAAAGCAACTCCTCAAGTCACTCCTTCACCCAATTCTCTCAAGGTTACTCAAGCTACGGATTTAGGTCTAAATCCATGTCTTCAAGCTAAACTGGATGCAAAAGCAGAAGCCTCGTTGCTATGGTATGCTGGTGGACTTGTCTACTTTGTAGGTCCTCCGGCGTTTTTTCTTGCTGCGCCGAAACCAAACCCTAAAAATATGACCTATCAAGTTGACTTGGAAAATCAACTTTACTCTGAATGCTATACTCTGGAGAGTTACAAAGAACGCTTGAAGCGCATGAGTTTAGGATGTGTAGGCTATGTTGTTTTCGCCATTCTCATGTTCGACTAATTCTCGTTGAATTCGAATTGCACTATTAGGGAAATCTATCCTCCAGCTCCACTCCCAGGCCACTAGCCATACGGTTGACAAAATTAAAATATGCTGTGACTGCACAGACATCATGGATGGTTCTGTCATCAAGGCCAACATTTCTAAGTGACTCAATATCGCTATTCTGAATCAAACTTGGAGTCCGGGTCAATTTTATAGCGTATTTCAGGATAATTGTATCTTCTTCATTGAGCTCAGCCGATGTTTTTTCTTTAACCAAATCTGTAATTAACGCGGTTTGTATCTCAACCGGTACCTGTGAACTCGTCAATAGCCTACGAAGCCCCGCTCCGTGATGCTCAATTCAGTAGTGGCACTCATTCTCAGCTGAAACTACCACAGCGATGATTTCACGCTGTATCCTACTCAATGTCCCCTTGCTAAACATCAATTCTCTATATAGGTCTATATGTCGTTTCATGAGTTTGCTATGAACACTATGTATTTGAACGATGTTATCTGTATCTTTAACTCGATCTTCTACAGGAATCTCTTCATCTGATAAGTATTTGATAAATGCCACGGTGATTTTGTCTCCTTAGTTCAGTAAGACATAATATGATGTTAGGTTTTTGTATGTCAATATATCATATATAAACTGTCTTTAATTTGACATAATACCCTAGGCTATCCGATTATCATGTTCGGTTCATGTACAGGTTTATTGAAACCATTTGTTTAAACATCGTAATCTCACAGGGGCTAATGTGAAAAAAACCAGACTTACCCTGCTTACATTCTTTTTGATGGCAGCATTCGTAATTTCCAGCCCAGTAGATAATACACCTTCATCTAGCAGGAAGATTCGCCCGCTAACCGTTGGAGATGTCTTGCCTACCTATACATTGACCGATACAGAATACCAACAAGTGAGTCTGTATCAATATCTAGAAGAGCAACCCATTGTTCTGATATATTATCGAGGAGGCTGGTGACCATACTGCATTCTACAGTTGGGTCAACTGTCCGAAATTGAAAATGATATTATTGAGTTAGGCTACAAAATAATTGCTGTAAGTCCGGATCGACCTGCAGTACTTACTGAAACAATTGATGCCAACACCCTACCCTACACCCTCTTATCAGACAGCAGTATGATTGGTGCTCATAAGCTGGGAATCGCTATTGAATTCAGTAATATCAAAGTCGCTGCCTATAAGCTGAATAATCAAGATATTGAAAAGTCATCCGGCGAGGATCATCATCTAATCCCTGTTCCAACAGTCATGATCATAGATCAAACGGGAGTTATCCGATTCATACATACCGATCCTAATCATAGAAAACGACTGGATCCGAACGAATTGATTAGAGTAGCAAAGGAATTTGTTAACCCCTAGTCAGATTTAAGAATACCACCTGTATTGACGGACAGATTCAGATAAGCTGAGGGTTGAGTTCCATCAGGAAATCCATTTGATGAGGATTGCGAGAATACTGGTATACCAACCCTGATTTTAACTAAATCCCAGTTCGGACGCGAGATAGAAAGATCAAGACCTACTGATAGTGATGACAAACTTCTTTTCTCTCGTTGGCTCGTCCAAATGGAAGGTGGTACCAGTAGCTGTTCACTTCTCAACTGAATAAATGGCCCTATGAATAGTGGCTGGATATTGTGGATAGCTGAAGATATATGTAGTAAACCTAAATTATCACTGAGAATGTCATCACCACTCTCATAATTCTTCTGATAGAGCCCTGAAAGTGAGATCAGACTGAGAAACGCAGGATATTGAGCAGACCAAGGCATAGGTATATTCTGCAGGAACAGTAACTCTCCCCGCAGAGCTGATCGTGCATTAAAGGGAAATTCATCATCAGTATAAGATATTGAACTTGGAGCAGTTAGTTGCACTTGTGTCCAACTTCTACCTTTATTCCCCAATGCTCGCCGTAAACCCGTCATTAAACTACCAGAGTACCATAGGGTCTCAGATTGAGAAAAGGTCACACGTTCATGAATACTTCCTCCATCTACTCCGGCAGAAAAATAGAGAACATTTCGATTCCCCACTGACCGGGACAGCTCAGAGCTCATACTTACCTGTGGACCATATTCAATATTACCCGATGCAGTTCTAGTATTGAGGTTCAGGTCTGTCATCCAATGCCATTTCTGATCACTAAACAACATGTTGGGCCAATGAGCAGACCAGTTATCCATGAACGCACCACCACCTGCCTGTCCATTTCCCACTGGCGAGCAGCAAACTTGTGCATTGAGCTGTACAGTAAATATGAATGCGATCAACAGATAAGGGTATCTCATCCTGTTATGATCTCCGTTTGTGGATAGAAAGCAGCAAGGGAGAACCAATAAGCAATGTAACCATTGGCAGCTTTTAAGCGTGCCGATGAGGAACTGTCAGCTAGATTTTGTCCAGTAATGTCCCAGCGATTATCACTGGCGGAGTCTTTGAGAATAATTTCCCCTGTTTCTACGTTCCATGTTTCTATGGAAATTTTCCGAATGGTCTCAAAAGCAACAGCGATATTGTCATTTGCTGAAATGAATGCCAGATGCCTCTTTCCGTTCACCGTTACAGTTAGACTCGTGGGTTCCGTGAATGTTGAAATATCTAAAGCTTTGACTTCTTCACCATTAATCAGTGCCAAGACACGTTTTTTAGCGGGCAAGCGATCATCATCGGATGTTACCGGGAAATAGATGTAATCTCTACAAGACGCAGAATTACAGTCCTTATAATTGCCATATGGATAAGTCGTATAGTTTCTTGAATATCCAGTATTTGAGTTAATCACTTTAGTAGCTGGGTATAGTTTTTTCCAGGTGCCCCAGGTAGTCTCAACAACATTGTTTAGGTGGAGCTCGTTTCCTGATAGATCGCCTGCTGCTGAGCGTAAGAGCATCTGTGGCCAATAACTGTCTGAAGCTCGATCATACATGATCAGATTACTATTATAAAGCAGTCCTGAAACACCATAGTCAGTCTCAGAAGCGATATTGATAGCACTGCCTGTGAGAGGACAATAAGAAATGGTATATCCATCTTCGTTGATGACTTCATGCCAGTCCAGGATATTGTGTGGGTAAGCAATATGCTCTGTGCCATTCCAGATTCCAACAACCAGATCATTGTCTGAAAGATAACTTGTACTTGAGCCCCCAACTTCAGACCAGGAGGGACGCTCTAAACTTGGGATACAATCACGACCCCCATAACATCCTTGTCGCATGTATTCAGTGTCGATGGTCCAAGTGAGTTCTTCAATTACACTATCTGGCCCCGTCACTTGACAGTTAAAAAAGAGGGCACTTAGGGAAACAAGTGTTAATATTCGCATTATATTCTCCATTAATTGCTAATTACGATGTAATAATAAGATTCGACGGGGGTGATTGTTGTCTGCTCTCTGACAATTTAAGGTCATCCCCATACATAGGTTTACTTGACTCACTGATGGGATACTCTATCTTCACAACCCTATGTAACATGAGTCGAAGGAACGGTTATGGAATGGAAAGCAAGTCACATATTAGTTAAAAATAGCAGTTTAGCCATTGAGCTACATGCACGTCTCCAAAAGGGCGCTCGATTTGAACAACTTGCAAAAGAGTATTCTACCTGTCCAAGTAAGTCAAAAGGTGGAGATTTGGGTTGGTTCGGCGTGGGACAAATGGTAAAGGCATTTGAAGAAGCGGTACAAAAGATGCCACGTAATCGTCCATCTCGACCTGTTAAAACACAATTTGGATATCATATAATCAAGAAAACTGGACAACGATGAATAATCGCTTTGAAGCCTACAGGCACAAAACTCGAACAGTAATATTCTTACTCTCTGCGGCTGTCAAATGCATCTATGATACCCGCAGAACATTGATCGTGGATCATTCCTTCGGCGATGGCTATTATTGCGTCCTGAAAGGTATCAAGGACATTCCACAAAGTGAGTTGGATGTGATTCAGGCTAAAATGTATAAGTTATCGCATGAAAGTAAGCGAATTAAAATTCGTAAGGCCAGTGCTGTCGATTGGAATCATCTTCACTCACCCAGAATTCGTTCCTCTCGCCCTCCAATGCTTATTCTGGATAAGCACACATCGGCATCGTACGAGTTTACTGATCTAGACCTTACCGGTCTGCCAGCATTCTCTTTGGTTCCGTATGACAATGGATTCTTGCTTCGCATCGGTGAAAATGGAAATGAGCTATTGCCGTTCACTGATACACCAAAATTATTCCAGATGATGAAAGAACATGAAAAATGGGGCAGAATCCTGAATGTCTCTTCCATTATCGACTTGAATAAGCAGATACTGGAAAAAGGTTTCAAGCAGCTTATATGGGTCGCTGAGGGCCTGCAGGAGAAACGTATTGCAGCTCTAGCAGATGAGGTAAGTCAACGCTCCGGAACACGGGTTATTTTTGTGGCAGGACCTTCTTCCTCTGGAAAAACGACCTTCACTAAACGACTGATCATACATTTGGCAGTTAACGGAATCCAATCTCACTATCTGTCCATGGATAACTATTTTTTGGATCGCGATCAGATCTCTCCACAATCTGACGGCACCTTGGATTTTGAAAGTGTTGATAGCCTGGATATCGCTGCCTTGAAAAAGGATTTGAAACGATTGGTCCAAGGCGACGATATTCTTCGACGTCGTTATGATTTCCAGGAAGGGAAACAGGAATTATTAGAGAAAACTTTATCTCTAGGTGATAGTGAAGTTCTGATATTTGAGGGTATTCATGGCTTGAACCCAACTATCCATGAAGGGTTGGCAGCTGATAGTTTCTACCGTGTATATATTAGCGCATTGACTCAATTAAATATCGATAACACACACCCCGTCTCAACATCCGATGGTCGATTAATTCGCAGACTGGTACGGGATCATCACTATCGTGGGTATAGTGCTGACGACACGATTAAGCGTTGGAATTCTGTTCGTCATGGAGAGTTATACAACATATTTCCATATCAAGAACAAGCAGATATTATGTTCAACTCTGCATTGGTTTATGAATTGTCAGTTTTAAAGAGATATGCCTTACCCCTGCTGCGTAAAGCATCAAAAAATACAATTCGTGATAGGCTGATTACTTTGTTGTCCTTGTTTCACACCATTCCCGATAGACATGTACCAGGAACTTCTATCCTGCGTGAGTTTATCGGTAAAAGCTATTTCACCTATTGAGTTAAGCATGAATGTCCTCTTTGTCTTGGCCGGAGAACCCCCTAGCTCGAATCTATTGAGAGCTTCTCTAGATGTAGCAGACCTCAGCATCGGAATTGATGGCGGTCTTACTAGCTTTCAGATAAATGGACTGATCCCCGATATTCATATTGGTGATTTAGACTCATCTCAGGCAATTTCTGAATCGTCATTCAAATCGATAAGAATTACGGATCAAGAAACCACAGACCTTGAGAAAGCACTCGATTACGTTATTGACAACTACAAACCTACACACATTACAATTCTTGGTGCTACAGGCGGCCGAACTGACCATTTGGTAAATAACCTACAGATATTAT
>CAZOBQ010000145.1:0-6326 GCA_964578155.1 uncultured Lentisphaeria bacterium | reverse complement strand
GCTAAAACATTTGACGATGAAGAACTGCATGTAGCCATTCAACAGTCCATTATTTCAAACGCCATGAATAGTGAATTTAAGAAAAACGCTGATAAATAAGAAATAGCGCTCAGAACATTCGTAGGTTTAAAGGTATTTGACCAAGCCACCCTGATCTTTTTCAATCACAAAACCAAACTTATAGAAATATCCGGGATGTAGAAATCCGGTAATGATCATTTTTCTATTCTTGTTACGCATTCTATCAATGAATTCATCAAGGAGTCCTCTACTGATATTACTTCCACGGTAATACTCAGAAACAACAACCTTATCCATATAGGCTATACCATCATCTTGGATTAGGTAAAATAAACCTCCAATTACTCGACCATTTTCATTAATAGCAACTAGAAACTTATGTTCCAGGGTGAAACTAACATCCAAATTCGCTTTCTGGAATAGTCGCTGCAACTGGTTGATTTCCCTGGGATGCATAGCGCGCCTGATGCGGTACATATCGCCCTTACTATCATGTCGGGAGATCATAATCTCAACATCATCTAGTGTCGTTGACCGAGTTGCTATTAGCTCAATATCTTCACTTGGTGGAAGTTGTGGAAAAGCCAAGCGCTTGAGGAAAAATGCTTCATACTCATCCAGTTTATTGATATTGATATACTGAGTAATTTCATTTTGGAGGCTGGTTCTATCTAATTTATGAAGTCGTAAACTTCGAGCCAGATTTGAAAGATATTCCTTAAGAGAATCATCTGCATCAGAAAATACCGTCCAAAAGAACAGCTGAACACGAGCATCTAAGTATTCTGTTTCACTGTTCTGGACGTGATAGTCCATATACAGTGACCTTAAAAAGTGAGCTTTTGCATTCAGTGTTGCACCGGGATTTAGTGACACCCAACGGTGATACCTGCGAGTGGCGAAGTAGACAGATTTCGCTTGAAATCCATTTTCTTCAGCATCCTCCAAAAAGGCTTTGATGTCCTTCAGACGTTCTGGACTTATTTTTGGATCCTCACAGACCGAGTTGAAGAAATTCTGGCTATGTTTATCCCCTAAGGCTTCGCGAATCGCGTGATAGATTATATTTGTGTTGAGTTTGAGCTTGAATTGGTCAAAAACTTGAATGGTATCCACGGCATAATCTGCCTCTAGATTCTCGAGGAATGCCAGCTCATTTTCTTCATCACAAATACCGGTAATGGAGACAAGTCGTCCACCAATATGGTAATCATGGGGTGGGACAATAATCTTCCCGGGAATTGGATGACAAATCCTTTTCTTAAAGCGAGTTCGCTTCCAAAAACTTGTATAAGTGTAAACTCCTGTCCAAAGGAAATGTGGCCAAACATAATCTGGTGCTGGCATGTCTTCTGAGTCTGTTGTCCACGTTGATTGCTCGAAATAATGTTTTACTGTCAATCCAGAAATAAACTCTTCCGACCATATGCCGTATTCAGGCTGATGAGAACCAAATATTTCAACCAGTTGATCAAAATGATTGTCCTTGGCACATGCTAGTAACCAGTAGAGTTCACTCTCCATTTGCTCTGGTTCAATGGTATCATTCAAATTAATAACGAACTTATAACTCCGCTCATCACTCTGAACCGTTGCCCGATAGACAAACTTCCCATTTCCACTTCTCAGAAAAGTAATCCATATACCTTGAGGGGGAAGATCCTGTAATGATAGTTGGATTCCCTTAAAGAAAAGATACATAGATTCATTTAGAAATGGAGTTCGACTGAAAGCATTGTAAATACGATCCTGATGTTCTCTGCTCACCGTTTTATCGAAAACGAGAATATCATCCCAACCCTCTGAAGGATCTTCAAAGGGATTATGGTCTACGGATTCCATATCCATCATTGCTTGAGAAAAATTCCGATTGATACTCTCATAGACATTAAGAATTATAGGTTTTAGTTGGTCTCCATGAGGAAGATGCACTATGGAACTAATCAGAGCTGATCGAATGTTCGCGAAATATTGTGGGAACTGATATGACCAGGAATGTAAAATACCCAATATATTTTGCATAAGGATGGAAGGAGTCTTGGAACCCTTCTCCTCATGGGAAAGCCACTTTAAGAAATCGATAGCCAGGGAGACTTTGCGAGAATTAATATTTGCCCAGGACGAATTGCTGTAACTCAACGGAAACAGTAATTTTTTATCTAATCCATAAGAAACGATTCGCTCAAGATAATTGGCAGGGTACAAGGCGACGACTTGTTCAACGGCAAACTGTGACTGCTCTATGTCATCTGATCGTATCAATCTTAAAAAGGCATATCTGATAATATTTCGGATAATCTCATTTGAAGTGGAGTAAATTTTAGCCAGAAGTCGAAACGCTGCTTGTGAGGGATGAAGCGTTTGTGAGTAGATCAGATTAATAATTGGTTTTAAGGCATCCAGTGAGTTATCCACCGTATCCAAAGACTTTTGGATCTCATTCTCATACTGAATTTTATCGTCTTCTGGCAACTCAAGATTAATCCAGGTCCCAGGTAGAAGGTCAGGCATTCGACTCAGTGGCTTGATACGAAGACTTGAATAGTCTAGAAAATCTTCCAGCTCCGCATTTCCCAGGCAGTATGCCGGTTGTCGAATAAAATCATCAAACTGGAGCACGGCGCCTTCAAACTCATAATTGAAACTTCCCACTTTGATCTCTTTTTTACTTCTTTCGATTCTGAGAGATATGTCCTGATTCCGGTGTCTTAGCCGGTTTTCCTTGACTTCAAGATCATTCTGGGTCCATCCACGTTGTAAGAAGATCCAGTTTGGAATCTGTACTTCAAAATCTCCTATGAAAAAGGATTTAAAGGGTTTTTCATATAATGATTTTATCACCGGACGAAAGTTTTTTATGATAGTACTGCGCTTGAAAGTACCCTTTTCAGTCAATTCACCATGGTCCTTATCAAACTCACGATCAACAAGCTGGAAATCTACGATTCTTTCAAAAGGGGCCAGGAAAGAGTTTACTGAATTGATGACAGTTGCTACATAATCCCGCAGTTCTTGTTCATTATTTTGAATTTCACGGAAATCTTCATGTTTACGATGAATGTATACGAGTGCCGTATTGTATGGCCTGTGATCGCCAACAATGAAAAGTTGCTCAATGCTGTCAAAATCACGGAACATATTTTCAATTTTTTGTGGTGCTACAGTTTGACCTTTTGCATTCTTATAGATCTCTTTTTTGCGATCAATGATCTCAATTTGACCATTGTCCAGTCGCTGGAAAATATCGCCCGTGGTAAACCATTCATCCTTCCGATCTTCTACGTCTATAGGCTTCCAGTAACTTTTTGAAACGTATGCACCTCGAATCCAGAGTTCTCCGTCATCAGCGAGTTTCATTTCCACACCAGGAAGAGGAACTCCGACAGAATTCTCAATATAATTACCAGTTGGAGTCATTGTGATTCCGCCTGTTGCTTCTGTCATCCCGTAACCGCTATGTAATTGAATGCCGTGGGTCTGGAAGAAACGAAAGACTTCAGGTGGTAAGTAGCCTGCAGCTGAAAGTCCCCATCGCAAGTTCCCGCCAACAACCTCATCGACTAGGGGATGAAGGCTTGTGTACGTTTCATTGAGGATATCTGTTTTTGCCCCAATAGAATCGTAGATATCTTGCCAGCGTTTTGGAATGCTGATTAAGACGCTTGGCTCAATATCCTGTAAATCCTGGAGTAGGGATTGAATTCCTTTCCCACTGGAAAAGGTGTATTCAGCACCCCAGAATATGGAACCCCACATCTCCAGGAATCTGCCAAAAGTATGGAATAGTGGTAGAAAACACAGAAATTTATCTTTTTCACCAAGATTGAATGCCAAACTCCGGGCAAACCTTTTAGAAATAATATTCTCATAAGTGAAAACAATTCCTTTTGGATGACCTGTTGTCCCAGATGTGTACATGATACTGGCAATATCCTGAAGATTAACTGAGAGTCGAATCCCTTCAAGCCAATCACGACTGTCGCTACTGCTACCTGCCTTTAGCAGTTTCTTAAAAGAGATCACCATAGGATTGACAGAAACGATATCCTTGTAGGTGATGATATATTTTAATTTTGGAACATTTGGCAAAATATGTTCCAGTGTTTTTAAATGTTGAGAATCTGAAACAAAGAGTCCCTCAATTTCAGCATGCTGTAGTATGTATTCCAACTGTGCTGGTGGGGCAGATGGTTGAATTGGCACATTCACGAAGCCGAAAGTAAGACAGCAGATATCGGTGTAGGCAACTTCCAGCCTATTCTCGGAGAATATGGCAATACGTGGATTCGTACTACCCATAAGGTCGATGAGGCCCGCACAGAGCTGCTCTACAGTATGCTTGACAGCGGACCATGGTTCATGTCTCCATTCTCGTCCTTGCTTTTCAGCAAATAGAGTTTTATTCCCTAATTGAGCTGCTCTTCGGTAAAATAAGGTACCTGGTGTATACTTAAGATCCCTGACCAATTGCATTTCTAATTCAAACCATTGATCTAGAATATTACACTCTTTGATCAATTCAGTAAATACCGGATTCCAACCCTGCTCTAACAGAAGAGTTTTAGCCTCAGATTGACCTGAGTTGAGAATAAGTGACCCATAGTTGAGAATATCCTGTGACCAGCCTGTAAGATCATCCAGTTGGTCATAGTTGATATGGTCAAAATAGGCGATCAGATCTGACTCAAGTGACTGAGGTACCAATGGGACATTAGCGATTAGCTGCCGGAGTGATTGGTTCAATATGGAATCCTTATGGTTTAAGCAAAGAAAGTAGATGGGATGGCTTTGACATCCAAATTAATTGCAGGCGGGTCAGGAGCATTGTGATAAAATTCGGATCTATTCAAAGATGTACTATTTTGAAGTCTGACAGAAAATATAATGAATTGCCTTTGAAAGGAATTATTATGCTCGTGCGCTATTTTTTTCAATTCAAGCTAAAATGGCACAAGATTTGTCTCACTAACTAGAGCGATGAATAGAACAGTAAAACAGCGGAATCTTAGTAACTTACTTCTCAATCTCATGAAAATAAATGGGATAGTCAGGAGAGTAGACAATGGCTGAGATCCATTTTTCAGGAGGTATACATGTCTAATCATGTAGCAGAATTCGTGGCGGGTGTTCAAGCAAAGAATCCGGCACAACCAGAGTTTATTCAGGCAGTAGAGGAAGTTGTAACCTCTCTAATGCCAGTCATTGATCGTCATCCACAATACAAGGAAGCAAAGATTCTTGAGCGCATCGTTGAACCAGAGCGTGTGATTATGTTTCGTGTACCCTGGGTTGATGATTCAGGAACTGTACAAGTAAACCGTGGATTTCGGGTAGAGTTCAACAGTGCAATCGGCCCCTACAAAGGTGGGCTTAGATTCCATCCAAGTGTTAACCTAGGAATCTTGAAATTTCTGGGATTTGAGCAAGTTTTTAAAAATGCCCTTACAACATTACCTATGGGTGGTGGTAAAGGTGGATCAGATTTTGACCCCAAGGGAAAGTCTGACATTGAAGTTATGCGCTTTACACAAGCTTTTATGTCTGAACTCTTTCGTCACATTGGCCCAAACACTGATGTTCCAGCTGGTGATATTGGCGTTGGTGGTCGTGAGATTGGTTTCATGTTTGGTCAGTACAAAAAACTACGTAATGCTTTTGAAGGCGTTTTGACTGGTAAATCCCTGAATTGGGGTGGAAGTCTGATTAGACCTGAAGCCACAGGTTATGGAACTGTTTACTTTGCAGAAGAGATGCTCAAGACTAGAAATGATAGTTTTGATGGCAAGATAGTTACCATTTCCGGTAGTGGAAACGTGGCTCAGTATGCTGCTGAGAAAGTGTTGGACCTGGGTGGTAAACCAGTCACATTTTCTGATTCAGCGGGTACTATCTACGATCCAGCTGGAATTGATCGTGAAAAACTAGCATGGGTTATGGATCTCAAGAATAACCGTCGTGGTCGTATCAAAGAGTACACCGAAGAGTTTGGTGGTGAATACTACGAAGGACAACGTCCATGGCATGTTAAGTGTGATGTTGCATTACCTTGTGCTACTCAGAATGAAGTTAATAAAGAAGAAGCTGAGGCATTGGTCAAGAATGGCTGTTTTGTTGTATCAGAAGGTGCAAACATGCCATCAATTCCAGAAGCAATCGATGTTTACCAGGGTGCCAAGATCCTTTACGGCCCAGGTAAAGCCGCCAATGCTGGTGGTGTTGCTGTTTCCGGTTTGGAAATGTCACAGAATAGTTTACGTCTTTCATGGACCAGGGTAGAAGTTGACGAACGTCTACACAACATCATG
>CAZOBQ010000144.1:0-6401 GCA_964578155.1 uncultured Lentisphaeria bacterium | reverse complement strand
GTCTTTGAATTCCTTTAGGAAAAGGTCAGGATCCCTAAACCCGACTTGCGTGGCCAGATCGTTCAGAGAATATGCTTTACCTGCCTCAGCTAGTTGCTTTGAATGTTCCAACTTAACTTGAAGAAAATATTCACTGGGAGAGATACCCTCCAGCTCTTCAAGGTGTTTCTCGAGCTCTTCGACAGTGGAATCAGTAGCAAGAGCTATGGTATCAATACTAATATCATATTCTGAAATATGCTTTTCAACAACATCACTTAGTTTTTGGAGAAAGGCTTCATCATCCTCATTAAGCTGGCGATGTTTTGCCTGAAACTCTATTGCTTTTTCACCGGAATAGATTCGTCTCATCTGCTGGCGCATCATTACCAAACCAATGGTTGCACTTAATAATTCTTCAGTATCAAAAGGCTTGGTAAAATATAGATCAGCAAAATGGTCATAACCACGGATCCGATCTTTTGTGTCGTTCAGAACCGTCAATAGGATGACCCCAACAGTCTCCAATCCAGGAGTTTGTCTGATCTTCTTCAGCATATTTATTCCAGATAAACGTGGCATTCGAACATCGGATAGAATACAATCAGGAAGGAAAGTCCGTGCAAGATCATAACCGGCTTGTCCATCATGAGCTATCCTGATCTCAAAGTAGGTCTTGAAGAGCTCTCTTAGGAACTCAGTTAAAGCAACATCATCTTCAACAATGAGGAGCTTTCCTAAACCACCGTCTACGTTCATATTGCTTTCCGTAATTATTTCGTTTTCTGATAACTAGACACAATATAATCTTGTGAGCCCAGTTTCCAGTATAAACTTGCCGAATAACCGTAAAATAGGGTAATGCTGAATGTTTGTTTTATGTCCAATATTTTTGCAGAAAAGCGCCTATTTAATATGGTATTTAAGCCGTCTAATAATTAAGGTGCATCCATGTTAGAGAAGATGACCTTATTCAATATTATTGCAGTTCTGTCTATTGGGGCAGGCGCCGGATTTATAAATATCTTAGCAGGGGGTGGCTCATTTCTAACCCTACCCCTATTGATCTTCTTGGGACTCCCCCCAAATCTGGCGAATGGAACAAATCGATTGGCAATCCTCATGCAAAATATTTTTGCAGTGGATCAGTTTAGAAAAAAGAAAGTCAAACCCGGCAGCTTTGGAATTAAAGCAGCTATTTATGCCCTTCCAGGTGGAATTATTGGAGCCTGGTTAGCTACTCAGGTTAGTAACGACCAGTTCCGCATTAGCCTAGCCCTGGTTATGATTGTTATGTCCCTCTTTACGATCTTTTCGAATCATAAAGAGGGAACCAGTCCAATTGATCCTGAATTCTATGCAAAAAATTGGATTGGACCGGGCATTGCCTACTTTTTTGTTGGGATTTATGGAGGATACATTCAAGCAGGTGTCGGTTTCCTGATATTGACCGTACTCTTATGGCAGAATATTAACTTGGTCCATGGTAACGTAATTAAGTTGACCATCATCACCTTTTTCACGGCCATTGCCCTGGTCATATTTTCCTGGAATGGGCAGGTTCACTGGGGGATGGGTGTCCTGCTGGGAGTGGGGAATATGATTGGAGCCTGGTTTGGGACACACGTAGCCATTAAAAAAGGTCATTATTTCATTAAACAAGTGGTTACCGTTGCCGTTATCGTATTTGCGATTAAACTATTGATCGATAATGGTATATAACCTTTTTCTTTATCCGTTGGAGTCATCGTGAAGAAAGCAGAAACTATGAAGGTGGATCTTTCAGCATTACCCAGTGTCGAAGCTCTACTCAATACCGTCGCAGGTCTTGATCTTCCACATGCTATGAAAAAGAACGAAGCCAGAACCCTACTGGATGAATATCGAAAACTCATTGCCAGTAATAAATCCATTCAGATAGATAATATTGAAACTGCATTCTCCACCCGACTTTCAAAAATTGTTCACTCCCTGAGAAAAGTGATCAATGGGACCGGCGTAGTCATCCATACCAATCTAGGTCGATCGCCACTTAGTGAAGCTCTGACGAATGCTTTGAAAAAACTCACGAATAGTTATGTCAATCTCGAACTCGATCTTGAGAGCGGCCGTCGTGGGTCCAGACATGATCATTTAAGACCCTGGATACAGGCGCTTACCTATGCCGAAAATGGATTGCTTGTGAATAACAATGCTGCCGCTGTCCTGCTCTCCTTGAATTCATTAGCTGATAAAAAAGAAGTAATCATTAGTAGAGGGCAGCTGGTTGAAATTGGAGGCAGTTTCAGGATCCCAGAAATTCTCAAGAAAGCCGGCTCAAAACTGGTTGAGGTTGGCACAACAAACCGTACCCATTTTGAGGATTACGAAGCTGCCATTACCCCACGAACCAAGCTTTTACTCTGGGTCCATTCATCAAATTATAAAATTACAGGTTTTACCAAGGAAGTGTCGTTACAAGATCTGGTTAAGCTGGGAGACAAACATGGCATTCCGGTCATGGCTGATCTGGGAAGTGGTGCTTTAATTTCACTCGATAAATTTGGACTCCAAAGAGAGTCATTAGTGCCGGAGATCATTAAAACGGGTGTCCATATAGTAACGTTCTCCGTAGACAAACTTCTCGGTGGCCCACAGGGCGGTATTATTGCCGGGAAACAAGAGTACATCAGTAAGATTGAAAAGAATCATCTATTACGAGCCTTGAGACCTGATAAGACTCAAATATTACTCACTCTCGAAAGTTTAAAAGCATTTTCCAACGATCAGGAGATTGCAAACAGAATTCCCATCTATAAAGACCTCACAACATCTGTTAAGCAGCTCAAGACCAGAGCCATTGATATTATCTCCGAAGTCGAAAATCCGCAGTTATCTATAGAGGTTGTTGCAACCAAGGCTCAGGTTGGCTCTGGAGCTTCACCTTCAGAAACAATGGAGTCAGTTGGTCTTCGCATTGAGCACAAGAAAAAGAAAGCAGCCAGGATAGCCAGCTGTTTACGAGCCAATGATCCTGCGATTATGGGACGAATTAATGATCAGGTCTTCATGCTCGATCTAAAAGCGATTCGAGAGATAGAGGACCAATTTATAATTCAAGCACTCAATGCTTTGTAAAAGTATATGACTCTAGCTGCAAATTTCAAGTTACTAAACTCAGGAATCAGACTACATGAATTCACCTTCCATTTGGCAATCTAGGCTCAAAGCATTAGGTCCTGGTCTATTGTGGGCAGGAGCTGCTATTGGTGTCTCACATCTGGTACAGAGCACAAGAGCAGGAGCCAATTACGGTTTCACCCTGGTCTGGGTTGTTATCGTAGCCAATCTATTCAAGTATACGGCTTTTGAATTTGGACCGCGCTATGCAGCTGCCATGGGTGAAAGTCTACTGGATGGTTATCAGAGAGTAGGGAAGTGGGCCCTAATAGCCTTTTTGATTCCCACCTTCGGAACCATGTTTATCCTGCAGGCCGCGGTAACTATTGTGACCGCAGGCCTGGCATCCAAAATCTTTGGAACTGCTATGAGCCCTGTCGCCTGGAGTGCCGTCATTCTAGTGATTTGCGCAGGCATACTTACCGTTGGGAAGTACCGTGTGCTTGACAAATTAATCAAAATTATTATTGTCATCTTGAGCATTTCAACCATTGTTGCTGTCATCACTGCGTTTGGACACGGCCCGTCCGCCAGAGCTGACTTTATACCTCCTCACGTATGGAGTGTCGCTGGCGTTTCCTTTATGGTGGCCTTGGTTGGATGGATGCCCTCGGCCATTGATATATCGGTGTGGCATTCTCTGTGGACCATTGAAAGAAGCAAAGAAACTGGAGTAACTCCCAGCCTGGATGATTCATTATTTGATTTCAGGTTAGGCTATTTTGGGACCGCCATCCTGGCATTGGGGTTTCTGAGTTTGGGTGGACTTATCATGTATGGTACAGGTGAAAGCTTTTCTCCCTCAGGTGGTAAATTTGCAGGGCAGTTTATTAATTTATATACATCAACCCTGGGTAGCTGGAGTTATCCCGTAGTGGCGATTGCAGCCCTGACTACCATGTTTAGCACCACACTGACGGTGACGGATGCTTTCCCCAGAGTGCTGAAACGCGCCACAGAATTAGTATTTTCTGATAAATATGAAGGTCAGGACGACCGATCATTATACTGGATCTGGATGTTCGTCGTGTTGGCGGGGAGCCTGGTAATTATCGGCCTTTTCATGAGTGGAATGACTGTTCTGGTTGATTTGGCAACCACCCTGGCATTTTTAACTGCTCCCATTCTGGCTTACATCAACTACAGAGCAGTAACGGGTGATTGGATGCCAGAAGGCACGATCCCAGGTAAAAAAATGCAGATACTGAATTGGGTGAGTATGATTTTCCTCGCAGGATTTGCGCTCTTTTTCATTATCTGGCGGTTTTTTATTTAATGCATAAGGTCATCGGATTAGCAGGTCATATTGACCACGGGAAAACTGCCCTGGTCAAAGCGCTCACTGGCGTTGATACTGATCGCTTAGAAGAAGAAAAGCGGAGAGGTGTCACCATAGATATCGGCATCGCATTTTATAGCGATGATGTGACCTTTATTGACGTGCCGGGACATGAGAAATTTATCAAGAATATGGTCACTGGTGTCAGTACTGTGGATGCAGCCTTGCTGGTCATCGCTGCTGATGATGGTGTCATGCCCCAGACAAGAGAGCATTTGGATATCCTTCATCTTCTTGGAATAAACAAAATCCTGGTTGCCCTTAATAAATCTGATCTGGTAGAGGCAGAGTGGTTGGAGTTAGTCTCTGATGAAGTGGACCAATTTTTAACAAAGCGCGGATATCCTGAGACACGCATTGTCCCGGTTTCAGCAGTGAGTGGTGACGGGGTGGACACTTTACGATCTGAAATGGATAACTTGATTAAAACTATCAATAATCAGGATACTCAGGGTGTCTTTCGCCTACCTATTGATCGAGTTTTCTCTGTGAAAGGGTTTGGTACCGTAGTCACTGGAACGGTCTTGTCACATGAACTCCATAAATCACAGAATGTTGAATTATTTCCCCAGGAATCCGTTTTCCCAGTGCGGGGACTCCAGTCTCACAACCAAGATGTTGATAAGATTAAGTTTGGGGACAGGGGAGCGATAAATCTTGGTGGTGCCAGTGTTGAAGAATTAGGCCGAGGCGCCTTCCTTGGGAGTCCCGGTATGTTTCAAACTGGTTCAGTATGGCTTGCGAGAATATCTATTCTTCCTCACTGGAAAAAACCTGTCAAGGAGGCAGTTCGGGTCCATGTTCACGTGGGAACAGGCAAGCGCGAGGCTCGTATTCACCTTCTTGAGGCGAATCAGTGTGAGCCGGGAGAAAGTATGTTGGCTCAATTATTTTTTGAGCAGGAAATCGCGGCTGGTTTTCAAGAGAAGGTAGTGATTCGATTTTTATCACCTGAAGAAACTTTAGGGGGAGCAAGCCTGTACTGGTCACTAGATCGGCGTCTTAAAAAACAAGATAAGCACCTGGTGCAACTCCAAAAAATCGAAACAAAGAGCGATGAGGATCTAATTGCCCTGGTTTTCGACTTTTTCAACAAACCGATGACTCGCAGAGAAATAGCTAAAGCGCTAAGTATGAGTGAATCAAGAATTCATACCCAACTCCAGAAAGCTGAACATTATATCTCGCATCATGAAAAATATCTCAGGGAAATCACATTTACTCAGGGACTAGAGGATATAAAGATAAATCTTGCAAGCTATCATGAGAAACAACCTCTGGGAAAAGGACTTGCTCGAGATCAGTTGGGTGTTTCTCAGTCCGCCGTTCGCGAATTTATCCTAGCCAGGGCTTTATCAGGCGGTGCGTTGAAAAACCACGGTGATCTCTGGCAATTATCTGGACACCAGGGAACTTTGGATGAAGATGATGAACTAATCAGACAGGGCATAATCAAACAGTTTGAAGCATCCGCATTTTCTCCTCCATCCACAAGTGAATTGAATGAGACCCTGGATACTCAAAGTCAAACCATTTTGAAGTGGATGATTCAACATGGTGATCTGATTCGAATTGATAAGGAATATTATATTCTAGATAGCCAGCTTGATATTTTCTATGCCGAATTACGTAAATGGTTTACCAGTCATACTGAGTTGAGTATCTCCGACCTGAGAGAGATTATCCCCACCACCCGAAAATATCTACTACCCATACTCAATTATGCTGAGCGTAAAGGGCTGCTCATCCGAGATGGAGACATCAGACGATGGGTGGGAGAAGAACTTTAAATATGAACTATAGAACATCGAATAACGATTAAAGAATTATTACGTTAAGCTATTCTACAAGCCTGATTCACGTAATTGAATCCTCGGGCGAACCGAAAATTAAAACAGCACCTCACGTTGTCACTATTTCTGAG
>CAZOBQ010000143.1:0-6401 GCA_964578155.1 uncultured Lentisphaeria bacterium | reverse complement strand
CAATCCATTCTGAGAACTGAATCGTACGCAAGGGGCGATCATTACGTGTATGTAACAGAATAATTGAGCGCTCATGCTCAACTTGCCTGCGCAGTAGAATTTTTTCTGCAGAGCTTGTATCATTTACAGCTAAACCATTGATCAGTCGTAAGCCATGCTTCATCTTTTTAGTCGCAGGTTTGTTAGTGGCATTATCACTGGCAAGCATACCTCTTTTGGCTATATCGCAATCAACACCAGCAAGTACACATACTTCTAAAGCCATCTCCAGGTTTACCCGATAGATATTTGGGTGGAGATCTGCATTATCCATCATTTGTGGAACCACAACTTGACTATTGCGCTCTTTGGACACTTGCTTTATCAGTGGGAGATACCTCTGTTCACAGGTAACAACGGTGGCATTCGAGGGGATAGCTGTACAGATGGCTTCTGCATACAGATCCAGATTACCCCCATACTGCTCTCTATGATCATCCAGAATATTGGTTATGACATAAATTTGAGGGCAAATAATACTGGAATCTATTTTCTGATATTCTGGAGTAACTGCCATGCATTCAGCAACAAGAGTATCCACACCTTCTTTAGCGGCGAGATAAACTACTTTCATTTGCTCTTGAATACGCGGCTTTCCTCGGCGTTTGATACTTTGCCTCTCACCACCAGGCATTAATAGTAGGGGCTCTGTTCCCGTTATTTTACCTAGTGGACGTTTACCTGCCGCTGACAAACCAGCCACGATGTATTCAGTTATAGATGATTTCCCCCGGGTTCCATTTACTGATACTCTCAATGGGATTCGACCAATTCTGCTTTTATGCCATAGTTTTTCCAGCACCAGAGCTGCAATCAGTATTAATGGTAATATCAGGATAAAAGTCATGATCCCATCAAGTAGATTTTATGCCTGTGTCACTCAGCATTTACGATTGACTCCCACTCAAAGAATTGAGGATCAAAATCCCAATTCTCCAATGCTTCCGCAGTGATTGGTGACATCTTTTTGATCAGAGGTCCAATTGAGGCTATTCGGTCATCATCCAACACTGGTTGGGATAGGACATAAACAGTGACTTCAGGATCAGAAATTCTGTTTACATATTTTTCCGGAAACAATATATCTGCCATATATGGATTTGGGTCAAGGACCTCTGCCACACTTAAGCCTTCACTCTCAATTTTTTTACTAAATAAGTCTTTAATATATGGGTAGTGAGTACAATTCAGGCTGACATAGACCTCATCGGTTCCTTCTGGAAGATTTGCAATAGCATTTTTTGTGTACAGTTCAACCAGACTATCTGTTTCGGTGCTTTGGGTTCCTCGTTCTATCGCGCCCGCCAGACTCGGGCAGGATTGTGTGATAACCTGTTTTGGGTCTAATCCCAATTTTGCCAAACCCTCCCTGTGCGAATCTTGATTAACTGTTGTTCTTGTAGCAAAGAGCAAGATAGAGGCATTCTCATTTTTCTGCTTTGCATCACCCATGAGCTTTACTCCAGCTTCAACAACTCCAATTACCGGGATTGAATTACTTTTACTAAACTCCGTATAGTCATAAAGCACTGAAAGTGTATTACAAGCTACTAATAGGATATCAGGTTTAAAATTAGTCGCCATGGCCTCAAGAGCACTATTAAAGACCGCTATCTTCTGCTCTGCAGTCTTCATTGAGTTGTAGCCTTGTTCTTTACTTGGTTGGGCATTGAAGAAGATGACTTGGGCAGAGCTAAAAACACCCAGCGAATCCATCCGTTTTACAACATTAGCCGCAACTGAAAGTCCACCAAGACCGGAATCAGTTACCAGAATCACCACTGAATCCTTTTTGAAAAAATAATTCAAAGGATCCTCAGTCGGTTTCTCATGAGGACTTGTGGCACAGCTAAATAACAGAATTGCAGAAAATATGAGAATCGACACTAATAGTATTTTTTTCATGATAATATCCTTCTAATAGCCCAACACATTGCCATCTCTGCGAGAATCAGCGCCACCCCTCAAGGTGGAATTTTCAGAGTCCATCATAACGCCCTGAGCACCACCAAAATAGTTAGAGTAGGCACCCTTTATTACGAGTTTGTGACCGAGCGATATTAATGTGTCTTGGGTCGACTCTGAGAACCTATTCTCTAGGTATAACTTGTCCCCAATAGCGTGAATCCTGGGAGCCTCTATTGCTTCATCAATATCCATCTCAAAATCGATGATATTCACGATAATCTGTACCAAAGCAGAGATAATCCGTGTTGCCCCCGGTGTTCCAATAGAGAGGAATGGCTCATTACCCTTTAGAATCAGTGTGGGTGCTATACTACTGGCGGGGCGTTTCCCAGGTTCCAGCGCATTTGGAGAATTTTCATCTTTCGCAAAGTCCTTCAAATGATCATTTAAGAGAATTCCGTATCTTTGATCTGATATTCCTGTCCCAAACCAATGGTTAATGCTTTGCGTTAAAGCGAGCATATTTCCTTCTTTGTCAATAATTGAAAGATGGGTAGTGCTGCCAGATTCTTCTTCAAAGGGGAGAGAATATTTATAATCAAACTTGGCTTCTGATGGATCAATTAAGCTACTTTGAAATTCAATGTGGGATTTACTCAATATCCGATCAACAGGAACATCAACAAAGGCTGGGTCTCCCATAATTGCACTTTTGTCCAGATAAACCATTTTCATGGCCTCTGCGATAAGATGTAAATACTCAGCATCTCCCGGTTGGTACTTACTGAGGTCATAATTTTCAAGGATACTAAGTAATTGAATGACTTGAGTTCCACCAGCCGGTGCCGGTGCCGAAAATATTTTGTAGCCCCGATAATTACCTGATACTGGTTTCTTTTTTTGGGTTTTGTATTTTTTCAGGTCTCTTATTGATAAGGATCCACCATATTCCTGAACAGTATTTACTATGGATGCAGCTATTTCCCCACTGTAATATCCCTTCATGCCTTTTTCTGCTATCTCTTCATAGCACTTAGCCAGTTCTTCATTCTTGACCAGCTCTCCCTCCATGGCGGGTAAGCCATCAATCAAGAAATGATCTGAAGTGCCCTCGTTCATTGATATTTTTTCATAATTGGACATAATCATATCAGCAAATTTCTCACTCACAACAAAACCATCTCTGGCGTATTTGATTGCAGGCTGAAGGACTTCAGCTATATCTAGCACTCCTTCCTGTCTGTGTAGTTTTAACAGACCAGAAACTGTCCCTGGCACACCAAAAGCCATAATGCTCGAGTTATTGGTAAGGAAGTCTTCCCCTGCCTTACTGTACAGTTTTGATACATCGAAATTGGCTGGTGTTGTTTCTCGAAAATCCAGCATTGTCACTTTATCTTTTCTAGCATTTGAATAAAGAAGAAATCCACCTCCACCAACCCCACTGGCATTTGGCTCTACAACCCCCAGACTGAAGGCAACTGCAACTGCAGCATCTGCAGCATTTCCGCCCATCTTCAGTATTTCAACACCTGCCTGAGTTGCGAGTGGGTTTGCACTGGCAACCATGCCTTGCTCTGAGGTAACGGTTTGGGCAAATATAATAATTGGTGCAACACACAGGACCAGGACTTGATGCCAGATGAAATTTCGATACACTTTATACCACATTATTTTTTTCCTGAATTTCAATTGAATAAATGTCCCCCAGAATAACAACTTTCACGATTTAAGGGGAGATACCAGCTTCCCGTAAAATGATACCGACCATCTTTAGTTGATAATCTATTCTTGTTTCGAGGGGCAATTTTTTACAGGTCTCAGTTGTGAAACCAGGGATACCAAAGAATTCTCCTGCTGACCAGGCTGCGCTATGTTGAACTGGTCCAGCAGCTAAAGAAAATTGTTCAAGACCTGCTGGAATAGTTTCATTCATTTCATCAATCAGTACTAAAGCTATCCAGGATGCCTCTTCATTCGGGGTATAGATCAAGGTCTGACCTAAACCGTGATATTGACTATTCGCTTCAACATATTCTAAATGGAATACAGGACTTTCGTGCAAATCTATTACAACATCGATATCGTGTATTTTTATGAGCGTTGTGAGTTCAAAGGCCATTTTTTCCATGGGTAAACCATGTGAATTACCAGGGTAACAACGATTTAGATTACCCATTTCAATATCGACACCTCTAGGTGCCTTAATTCGTCTGTTATGTTTTTGATCAGCTATTTTATTCGCCTCTGGAACAATAAAGACTTCCCCCACTTTCGGTGGAGAATCTGAAAATTGTTTTACCAAGCGATGGGCTGCTTCAAATCCAGCTGGCTCATTGCCGTGTGTACCGCCGATAATCAGTACAGCTGGTCCAGTCTCATCTCCCTGAAAACGAAATAGTGGTGTTTCATTGATTGTCCCAGAGAGCATCAGACCGTCTATATATTCACTGGAATGGAAGTATGAGGATTGTATTTCCTTGGCTTCAGGTGTTAGATATTGTGGGTTTCCGGTGGTACAGTTGCTTACCAGCTGGATGAGCACCAATACGCCCAGAGTCCTCACCAGTAATGTTTCCCTTGTTTTTAGCATTCAGGAGTCTCTGCTATTTTCCAACTACTACACCAGAGCGCCGTGGATCAGCAGCTCCCTGCAATTCACCTGTCTCTGGATCAATGACAATTAAGTGAACCCCTCCAAAGTAACTATCCATGTCATCCATGGTTTCGATGACATGCCCCTTTAACCTTAACTGATCCAATAATGCTTGGTCAAAGCGAGATTCTACTCGCAATTTTTGAGAATTATCAGTGCTGTGAAATCGGGGGGCATTGTTGGCTTGCTCCGCATTGGCTCCAAAATCAACAAGACTTGTCACCACTTCTGTCATGGTTCCTGGTATGCGACCTCCACCTGGTGTTCCCACAACTGCGTATAGCTGCTCATCCTTAAAAATAAAGGAGGGGGAAATCGTGCTGCGAGGTTGTTTGCCTGGTGCGATGGAATTTGGTCCTCCATTCTTGGAAAAGCTGGTCATTGCATTATTTAATAGAAAGCCACCAACACTGATCCCAGATCCCCAATAGTAGCTTACTGTCTGGGTTAATGATACTGCATTGCCTTCTTTATCAATCACGGAAATATGGGTTGTGCTTCCATTTGGATCGTCGTGGGGCTCCCCCATAAAGGTATCAATTGATCCAGGAGAAGTTGCCGTTGAATCTGAGTTCGACAACGCTCCCATATTAATAGCTTCAAATCTTGTTCTTGCGTAGTCATCACTTGACAAGGTTGACACCGGAATCTCTGAAAATGCAGGGTCTCCAAGATACTTCCCGCGGTCAGCATAGCCGACTTTGATCGCTTCAGCCATGAAGTGCAGAGTACTATCATGCTCATAGTATATCCCCATTTCACTTAGATCCTTCTGCTCAAGAATGTTCAATATTTCCAAGAGAGTTACCCCTGATTGTGGTGGGGCTGAAGATACGATGCGATGATTTCGGTAATCACTAGCAACGGGTGCCATTTCAATAGCCCGGTAAGACTCAAGGTCTGCCTTTCGAATAAATCCACCCTGTCTGACCATAACAGCCTCAACCGAATCAGCTATTTCTCCAGTATAAAAGGCACGAGGGCCGTTATCTGCCAGAATTTGTAGCGTATGAAGTGCTGGTTCATTGACTAGAGTATCCCCGACTTCATAAGGCAACATCTCATTTAGAAAAATAGCTTCGGTCTCAGGATAGTCCGTCAAAATTTCGTATGAATCAAGGATAACCTTATTGAAGTGATCATCTATGACAAACCCTTGACGCAATTTCTCTATAGTGCGCTCAAGAAGCTCTTTCCAACTCATGGTTCCATATTTTTCAAGTGCCATAGATAGGCCTGATACAGTTCCCGGAACAAGAACAGCTTTTGCCGACTGGCCATCCAGCTTTGAGTCAAAGGTTTCTGGTATTGTCATACCTGTCCGTGGGTAATAATTGATGTAGCTAAGCTTTTGGGAATCATCCAAATATATGAGCATCCCTCCACCGCCACCAAATCCAGAGGCGTGTGGTTCAACTACACCCAGTGCGATAGCAGTAGCTACCGCAGCATCAATAGCATTACCACCTGACAGTAGGATCTCATAGCCAAATTCTGCGGCAACAGGGTGCGCAGCAACAACCATCCCTCCAGATTCTTGGACTGGTTGAGAAGTCCAATGGGCACAGCCCACAAGAAGAGCTGAAACAATTATAATCAGTAGAGATTTATTAATATTTCTCACAACATTGCTCCGGTCCATCAGGAATTAACCAAACCTATTTCTTCTCAGGTCCAAAGATATTTGCTAGTACAGATTTCACTTCGATGATTTTCTTAATCATTATCAGTGGTACCTCATTCGTTTCAGCTACTTTAGTGAAATAGCCATCTTCATTTCCACCTTCAACCACAACCA
>CAZOBQ010000142.1:0-6429 GCA_964578155.1 uncultured Lentisphaeria bacterium | reverse complement strand
AGACAACCAATTTTCTCATTCGTGGACAGATGAATTTTCATCTTGGGATCAATCACGTTGGGCAAAGGCGACCCACACATTTGGTGGTAATAATGTTGATTTTATTCATGAGAATATTGCTTTCTACAATGGAAAAATGATTCTATGCTTGACTGAACCAAGTGACACTGGCTTTGATCCGATTTATCCACCGTTTGATCAAAGCATGCACCTTTACAACGCATTTGAGTCTGATGAAACTTTCCAATGGTCTCAATGGGATGGACTTAGCAATCTAGGTCTTCAGGCAGTCTCAAATCCCCTTCAGAATAGTAGCAATTCAAGTGATCGAGTTTTGGAAACGATAAGGGTAAATAGCTATACCTACATATATACTCCTCTGGCAGAAGAATTGGACCTTTCCGTGAATCATACCTTTTCTATGTTGGCTCTTGCACGGGTACCAAATACGAAAGTCATCTTCAAACTACAGAATAATAAACTGGCAAGTCCTATATCGAATGAGGTCACCTCAACGAGAATCATTGAAAATGCCAATGAGTGGACAAAATTATATTTTGATTTCTCTCCAGCAGTCAATCGTCAAGATTTAAACCAAATAATGATAGAACTTAGCGATGATAATGATACAGTAGACACCTGTTATATTGATTTAATTTATGGTCCCCCTACTTTTAGCACGGGCATTGAGGAAAGCGTTACCAAACCTGAGTTGACCAGAATTAAAAATTATCCAAATCCCTTTAATGCCAATACCACATTTACATTTGACTTAAAGGAATCAAATAGTGTTGAGCTTGAATTATTTGATCTCAAAGGCAATCGAGTTGCTGAATTAGCTTCTCGCTTTCTGAATGCGGGAGAGCATCACATAAATTGGTCTGCAGATAAAATGGCTAGTGGTGTATATATCGTTAAACTACAGTTCGATAACAAAATAATTCAGAAAAAAATTCTTTTACTTAAATAAATGAGAATGGTCGAAATGCGGCTAAAGTCTATACGAACAATCATAGTTATAAGTCTCTTGGTTCTCGTTTTTATGAGCCAATCCTTAGGATCTGGATTCGTCCATGCCGAGGGGCCCTCCATTGTTGATGGAGATGGAACTGTGGTTCTAAAAAGAGGTATGGGGCTGGGTGGTTGGCTGGTACCTGAAGGCTATATGCTCCAATTTCCCGGAACAGGTTCACCTACTGCTATCCGCAATCAGATCATTGATGTCGTCGGTGTTGAGGGTGCAGAAGAATTCTATGAGGCGTATGAAGCTAATTATGTGACAAGGGAAGATATGATGCAACTGGGTGAGTGGGGTTTTGATCATATTCGTCTGCCCTTTCACTACAATCAATTTTCACCCTCTCCAGGCGTCTGGAATGAAAAAGGTTTCACTATCGTAGACAGCATGATTGCCTGGTGCAGATCTGCAGATATGCTCCTTGTCTTGGATATGCACTGTGCTCCAGGGGCGCAGAATCATGGCCCTATCAGCGATAGTGATGGGACAGCATGGTTATGGCTGGAAAAGACCCACCAGGACCATACTGTGGATATTTGGAAGGAAATCGCTTCCAGATATGTCAATGAAGAATTGATTGCCGGTTATGATCTACTAAATGAACCCGTATTACCGCAAGGAGTAAGCGCTCAGCAATTCAGAGATCTTTATGTCCGAATCGTGAATGGGATCAGGGAGGTTGATCAAAACCATCTGGTATTTATCGAGGGGAATTGGTATGCCACGGACTTTACGGGCCTGACACCACCTTTTGATTCAAATATGGCCTATAGTTTCCACAAGTATTGGAGTACGAACGACCAAAACTCCATCCGTAGCTATGTAAAGATGAGATCTGATTTTAATGTGCCATTGTGGATGAGCGAATCAGGTGAAAATTCCAACACCTGGTTTCGTGAAGCAACTCAACTATTAGAAGACAATGATATTGGTTGGTGTTGGTGGACACACAAGAAATATAATACAGTCACCAGCCCTTTATCAGCAACAATGCCTGCTTCCATGGATATTGTAATGGATTACTTCAATGACCCGGCTTCCAGGGTAAAACCCAGCCAAACATATGCACGAGCTGCATTGATGGCCATGGCAAATGCCTTAAAAACAGAAGCCTGTGAAAGTAGACCCGGTGTCATTCCTGCCTTGTTTGATACTGATTATACCAGTGTATTAAAACCAGTAAAAACGAATATACTCCCTGGATATTTGTGGGCGGCGGATTACGATTTAGGTGCACAGGGAGTAGCCTATTTTGATAATGATTATGAGAATAATCACTGGGACGCCTACACTCCCTGGAACAGAGGATATCAGTATCGGAATGACGGTGTTGATCTTCAATATTTAGACAATTCGAGTATACCAAATGTGGGTTGGATTGAAGATGGTGAATGGCTGATCTACACCACCACTTTTGCTCATGATGGAATATTTGATGTCGGGTTTGAAGTATCGAGTACAAATACTGATGGTGAATTGGAATATTATCTAGATGGTATTAGCATGGGGAGTGTATTGATCCCAAAAACTGCTAGTAGTGCTTCCTGGCAGGATGTTTTCATTGATAAGCAGCTGATCTATGCAGGAGAGCATCGCATTAAGATCAAATTCATTAGAGGTGGCTTTAATCTCCGAAGAATAAATATTCAGGTGGATGAAGGTAGGACGGAAGAAATGTTTCCCGTTCGCTTTGAATTAAGTCAGAATTATCCAAATCCATTTAACAGGGGCACATCAATTCCGATTCAGATTAATCGATCTGACAATCTTCGACTGGATATTATTGATGTGAAGGGTAGAGTAATTCGAACCTATGATTTGTCGGATAAACTCAAGGGACCTGTTGATTTGTACTGGGATGGATACAACTCAAATGGTCAGCCTGTGCCAGCCGGCGTGTATTTTTGTAGATTGCTGACAGGCTCTCAAGCTAAAACAGTAAAGATGGTCTTTCTTAAATAGAATTTATTCATAACTTCATAAACTGGCTTGCAGTTACTGAGGGGTATCAATATGCGTGTGTGGTACATTATATTAGGTCTTGTTGGCCAATTATTAATGGCTGGAGAGCTTCCAAGCAGCTATGAGTATGTTTTTCCTCTTCCAAACTCTCAATTTATCTCACCTTCAACTACAGTAATCCTACGGTTTGGAAGCATTAACCCAAAGTCACTCATTAATCTTTCTCAAACCATCAATGCGGTTGGTGAGCAGAGTGGAAAACATAATGGGACAACAATTCTTGCCGCTGATAAAAGAACTCTGATTTTCAAATCTGATACCGAGTATCTACCTGGGGAAACAGTCAATATTTCGATTATTCCGATCCTTGAAGATACCCACGTAACAGATATTGAACCCTTACTCTATAAATTCACGGTTTTGTCAAATGAAGCCCTTCAATTTACTGAGACTGCTCCTGAAAAGTCGGCTACACTACTGTATGACGTAACTAGAGAAGGTGCTGAAGCTCAAATTACGCAGAATGGGGTTTCCGTTCCAGCCGATTTTCCTCATGTCAACATTACTCAGAGCAATAATCCCTCTAGTGACTATATATTTCTTAACAATTGGGGTCCACCAAACTATAACATTATCTTTGATACATCAGGCGCTCCTGTGTGGTATTGGAAAACACCGGACCGGCGTCGTGATTTCAAATTACAGGATAATGGCTGGCTGACCATGCTGGTACGTGATGGATATGGTGGATCTGGTGACGGGTATATCGCTCTCGATAAAAATTATGAATACATCAAATCATTTCGCACGACCAATGGATATTCTACGGATGAACATGAATTGCAGGTACTACCAGATAGTAGCTATTTTCTTATAGGTCGACGCGAAAGCGTAGTCGATATGAGTCAGTATGTTACTGGCGGTCAAAGTTTTGCAACAGTGAGGGAAACTTGCATCCAGGAATTTACAGCAGATGACCAACTGATTTTTATTTGGCGAGCTTGGGACCATTTTGATATTAGGGATCTGGAATTGGAAAGTCTCACCAGCAATTATATTCGTTTCCCCCACATGAATGCCATAGATATTGACACTGATGGCAATATCCTTCTCTCAAGCCGTCACCTAAGTGAAATTAGTAAGATTAATAGACAATCAGGCGATTTTATCTGGCGCTTGTGTGGTGTCCCAGAATCTCCCAATAACGAGTTTATTTTTGAAAATGATCCATTGTCAGGATTTAGAAATCAACATTCAATTCGCGCGTTAGGAAACAATCATTACACCATTTTTGATAATGGTAATTTGCATTCACCAGCAGTTTCTAGAGCAGTTGAGTATGCAATCGATACAGTGTTAAATAAGGCTACCCTCGTATGGGAATTCCAAAATGATCAAAGTAATGCTCAATCGTATTATATGGGAAACACACAGAGATTGGCCAATGGGAATACGCATATCAACTGGGCTGTAGGGAATACGATGCCAATAGCCTCAGAAATTACTCCAAATGGTGAAAAGGCATTTGAAATGTGGTTCACAGGTGGCGATCACAGTTACCGAACTTTCCGGTTCCCGTGGAATGGCATGAGACTAACACCTTATTTACTCCTGGAGTCACAATTCGATAATCTCACCCTTATTTTCAATAAATTTGGTGATGATAATGTGGAATATTATAAAATTTATGGGGATACGCGCAGCCAAGCAACAACCCTCCTTGACACATCCGTTCAAACCATGAAAAAATTGAGCAACCTTGAGAATGGAAAGCGCTACTATTTTCGGGTGACTGCAGTTGACACCAATGGCATAGAGAGCGATTTCTCAAATGAGGAAAATGTTTTAGTTAAGATGGTACAACCAGGTACAAATATGCTTGTGAATGGTGACTTTTCAGACGGCTTTTCAGGTTGGATCTGGCAGGTTGCAGGATCAGCATCGGCAGATTGGCAGATAGAGAATGGTGTCAGTCATATCGGAATACAAAATGGGGGCGATCAAATATGGGAAGTACAGCTTCGTCAAACTAATATCCAGCTGATTCAAGGTCAGGAGTACACACTGGAATACGATGCTTGGGCTACGGATACTCGCTATGCTGAAATTAAAGTTGGCCAGGATAGCGACCCCTATATTAACTACAGTCGTATCGGATATATCCCTCTCTCGAGCCTCTCTCACCATTACTCGTACACCTTTACAATGCAAGATCCCAGTGATAATAATGCACGGTTTGTGATAAATGCCGGGCTATTAAGTCAGGATGTATTTATTGACAATATTTCGTTAGTAATGACAGTGCCGACTGGTCTGGATGACCATTTTTCTGAGATTACAGAATTTGAACTTTATCCTAATTATCCAAATCCATATAATCAGGCTTCTCAGATTCAATATTATCTCCCAGAGGCGAGTCGGGTTGAACTGACCATCTATAATATTAATGGACAGGTTGTAGGGAAATATAATAACGGGCAACAAGTGGGCGGAAAACATACGCATAGAATCGAGGTCGGTAATCTCAGCTCTGGGATATATTTTTATTCGCTTGAAGCCCATGCCGTCAACTCAAATAAGAATTTTAGTCAAACTAATAAAATGATTCTACTAAAATAGTAGGGTCTGGTACAGGGGATTACAGATGAAATTGTTTAGATATATAGCGTTTAGCACTGCACTAATTCTGAGTATCAACTTAATTGCTCAGAATAATTATCCATATCAATACATAAGCCCAAAACCATCCTCAATAATGGTGTCTCATAAAAGTAACATCATATTAAAGCAGGGCGATATCATCGACAAATCTACTCTGGATAGCAGACTTTTTGCGGTTGAAGGATCAAAAAGTGGCCTACATGCTGGGCATCTAATTCTATCTGATGATCATCGGACGATAGTGTTCAATCCGGCTGAAGCATTTGCTGGAGACGAAGTCGTAACAGTGACGCAGAGGGTAGGATTAAAAACAAGAAATGGCGACAGTGTGCCAGAATGGTCATTTGAATACAGAACCGCACCCCTGGGAATTTCTCAAATACACGATTCGGAAATCGATGATGATATCTTCAAGGATCGTAGCCATTTTACACCAGTTAGTCATGAAAGTAATATCCTCTCCACCTTGCCGGCACCTCCTATAACAATAGATTCTGTGGATAATCCATCGCCGGGGTACATCTTTATGGCAACCTGGGATCGCAACGTACCAACGAAATATGGCAATTTTATTTTTGTTCTGGACAGTGCTGGTGTTTTAGTCGATTCGGTCAGGGTTACTGGTGCACCTTATGACTTCCAGGTTCAGCCCAACGGATATTTATCATATGCTCTAGGAGCATTTTCGTCATTTGTGCCTCTCCCAGGAGAGGAGCTGCAGCATATGGTGCTGGATGACAATCTCGCCGTCATCGATAGCTTTAAAATGAAAAATGGGTACATCACTA
>CAZOBQ010000141.1:0-6676 GCA_964578155.1 uncultured Lentisphaeria bacterium | reverse complement strand
CTTAAAATCCTGGGAAGGATTTCCTCTTAAATCTTTTATCGAAGAGGCTCTAGATACAACGGTTTATATTGAAAATGACGTAAAAGCGATCACTCTGGGAGAATTTCATTGGGGAGCAGGACTCAACGCTAATAACGTGGTCTATATCTGGCTGGGCGAGGGAATTGGTGCCGGGATTATTATCAATGGAGATATATACCGTGGCATTACTGCTTCTGCAGGTGAAGTTGGATATACTGAGATTTCAGCTCGCGGGATTAATCAGGGTAGATTTCCTCTGTTATACCAGGGTCAAACACGGTTTGGTGAAATATTAGCGACCTCGAACCTGGAGAATAGCATACAGAACGCTGTGAACGCTAATGGCGATACCAGTTTTCTTAAAAATAAAGAGCTGACCCTGACCAGCATAGCTGCCGCAGCCAGAAAAGGTGATAAGATTGCTGAGGACGCTCTCAAAGAGTACGGTCAGATCCTTGGTGTATTAGCTATTAGTGTTATAAACTTCTTTAACCCTGAATCTATCATTCTCGGTGGACCCATGATTGACATATGCCCGCATGTACTTGAAGAAGCAACCAAGGTTGCCAAAGCAGAGGAGCTTTATGTTCCTGCCGCTGTGGTTAAGATTACCGCTGGCGCATTAAAAAATAGAGCTGGTACCTTGGGAGCCGTTGGAATGGTTTTGCAGGATTTATTCAAGCCACCTGTGGTAAATCTAGCGACCTATCGATCACTTATGTTGCCAGAATAGCGGGGGTAAAATTTAGTGAAAACCTGGGACTATTTGGAGGATTTTGAGATTTGGTCTCTGATGGAAGCCGCTTCTTCATAATTTTCTGAGAGAAGTGCCATCTGAAGCTCAATTTCAAGCTTTTCTCGAGGTGGTAATTCGCTTGGAACGCCATCATCTGTAATTCTGTGCTGCAATTCTTTTAATTGATATATCTCAGGGCTAAGATCCGGTTGGGGATCGTTGAGGATGTTTTCATAGACATGTTTGATTTGTCTGATACCGGCGTTCAATATTTTGAGTGCCTCAATCTTGTTATTTTCCTCGAGTTTTAGCATAATCTTTGCACTGGTATTCATCATGAGCACATAAGGTCGATGTTGCTGGCTGGAAAAGTTTTCTACAGCTGTACTATAATTAGCAATAAGATTTAGAATGTCCAAATTGTGTCTGGTATCTCGGATCACGGATTTGTAATCTTTTAATTGATGTAAACTCAGATAGCGATGATAGAACTGGAGACCTTCTTGCCTGAGATTAAAAAGTTGTTTTGGGGTAAAAACGAAGTCTTTGTCCGTGCCGGCTAATGACTGGTAATAATTAAGGTAAGAATCGAAGCCATGAGGAAGTAGGCCGTCTGGACGACCAGAGTATTCCATTTGGATCAATCCTAGATCAACCCGCATCTGAATCTTCTTCTCACCATCTTCACCTTCAATGACCCGTGCGCTCACGGTGAGAGGGTCGAAGGGCCAGTCATTCAATATCTTTCCAATATCCATCACTCTAATTAAATCTGAATCCAGGTATTCTCCAATGATTGATGTTATCTTGGAGCAAAATTTATTTTGAGTTTCATTCTCTGGAAGAAATAAGAACAATAACATCATAAATATTAAGATATGTAGTGTGCGATGAGGATTAGTTCCTTCCTAGTCCGCATGTTTGCACTAAATTGATACCATGAAAACACTATACCAGAACAAAGAAATTATCCTATTGGGCTTGGCGCCAACGACTGGGGATGTCAAGGGAATGTGGCATAAGGGCTATCCTGTACATCAAGGCGAAACAGAATCAAGTATGAATTTTGCGACTCAATATGCACATGAGAGAGGGATCATTCCTGACCAGAATTTACTCAGACAAGAGTGGCTAAATTTTGTGGATACACTACTGAGCGCAGGATTTCATTTACATATCGTCCCTTTTCCTGAGGAACTCAATCAACCCGATAGTCTCTACCATGATGCCGTCTTCATACGCGATTCCGGATTGATTTTTCGAGGGATCTGGATCAAGAGTCGTTATAGTGTCAAGCACAGAACTCATGAAGGTGAGTATCATACAAAATTGATTGAATCCAAACTTGGAAAAACAGTGGTCACACTACCTGAGGGAGCCTTTCTCGAAGGTGGTGATATCAGCTATATTGAAACGTGCCAAGGAAGCTACTATTTCGGTGGTCTATCAAGATCCAATCAGTTAGGTCACGATTTTGTCAGGTCAATTATTAATCCTGACCATTTTATATTGGTTGAATCTGATGGGTATCATTTAGATACTGTATTCACGCCAGTATTGACTGAAGATAATTGTCTGGCTGCTGTCATAATAACAGCGGATATGCTAAGTGCAAAAAGTCTTGTGGCGATTGAGGCTCTGGGTGTAAAAGTGATTGAAGTCTCAGCCATGGATTCATCAGGTATCGAAGATGAACTAGGTGTTTATGCAGTCAACGCATTGGTTGCACCAGGCATTATGGTCAATAGTAGCTATTTTTCAACTCCTGGAGTTGAAGACTTTCTAAAGGAGATAGGGGTGAAACGCTTTGTAACCCCGCTGACGAGTTTTCGGTACGCAGGAGGTTCTGTTCACTGTCTGACCAATGAGATATATTGATTTTTGATATAAAAAAAGACCGGTAAAATACCGATCTTTTTGAATTCAGTCCAATAAAGACTATAAAGCCAAATGAGATTGCCTAGGAAAAGGTCGCGATATGTTTAGCAATACGTGATTTCTGGTTGGCAGCTTTATTCTTATGGATTACTCCATTACTGGCAACTTTATCAATCATTGAAATTGCTGTTCGACCAAGTGTAGTAGCATTATCTGCACTATCTGCAGTCAATGCCTTTCTGATAGCAGTCTTCATCATGGAGTTATAATGTTTATTGCGCACACGAGCTTTTTCAGCTTGTCTGATACGTTTTGCAATTGTTTTTGTAACTGGCATATATTTTCTTTCTCCTAAAAAATGCCCGCGAATATAGATGCTTACTATACCTGTGTCAACGCTTTAAGTGTAAATATAGTTAGTAGTATCGTACATAAATGATGGTACTAGTCACTAATAAATTATTTTTCAATTTTAATTTAGTGTTTTCTCTTTGAGTGGTTTTCGTCTAATTTGTTTTTCTTAAAAAAGATGATAAATGAAAAATGCGAGAATGGATTGGGTTACCTGAACAATCAAACCTATCCGGGAGTATTTTAGGAGAAGAGGATGAGTGAACGAACAGAACAAATAATTGATACATTGAGGCTAGTGCCCTTGTTTTCGGATTTGAGTGATAAGGTACTCACTCATTTGGCCAGTGTTGCCCAGGAAAAAGATTACGAGAAAGACCAACATATTCTGCATCAGGAACAGGTTGGTGATAACTTCTTTGTCATAGAGAGCGGTTCAGTGAAAGTAACCCGTTTAGCAGAAGATGGTCGTGAAGCTGTCTTGGCCTTCTTGCAAGAAGGAGACTTTTTTGGTGAATTGGCTATTTTAGATGGAGAAACAAGATCTGCTAATATCATTACCCTTTCAGACTGTAAAATCCAGACCATCAACCGTAGAGAGTTTCTGGATCTACTGGAACACCATCCAAAGGTAGCCACCGCGCTATTAATGGAACTGGCCTTGCGTCTGAGAAAAACAGATATGCACCTTGAGTATTTGACCCTAAGTGATGCAGAAGGTAAAATTGCTTCCATTCTTATCAGTCTGGCCGAAGAAAATGGAACCTACAAAATGGGTGATGTGACCTTGGGTCATATGCCCATGCAGCAAGACATTGCTAATATGGCAGGGACAACACGAGAAACTGTTTCTCGTATGATGAAGAAACTAGAAGAAAAAGAGTGGCTCTCTCGTGACGGTCAAAAGATCATTATCAGGAAGTACGGAAAATTCAAAGAAATCTATCAGCTCAAATTTTAGCTATTAGTAAGTAGATGAAAGTAGACTTCGAAGGAATATTAAGATCTGAGCGCCTGGCTATTACCCGGGCGCTTTCTTTTGTGGAAAACACAAATGTTCTTGATATGGGACTAACTGATAAGCTGTTTCCTCATCTGGGCCTGGCCTATCGAATTGGAGTTACAGGACCTCCCGGTGCTGGTAAAAGTTCATTGGTTGATCAGATCATAAAATTTTGGAGAGATCAAGATAAGCGTGTAGCTGTGATTCTGGTTGATCCCACCAGTCCCTTTACCGGGGGAGCTATCTTAGGTGATAGAGTCAGAATGGGACAACATTACTCAGACAAAGGTGTCTTTATTCGATCTATGGCCACCCGTGGGAGTCGTGGAGGTTTAGCCTTGAGTGCCCAGGATTCTGCAGATATTTTTGACGCTGCAGGATTTGATGTAATTATTTATGAAACTGTGGGCGTAGGGCAGGTAGAGCTGGATGTTGCCAGTGCTGCAGACACAACCATGGTGGTTTTGGTCCCAGAGTCGGGTGATGATATTCAGGCCATGAAAGCAGGTCTAATGGAGATCGCAGATCTATTTGTGATCAATAAAGCAGACCGTCCTAGTGCAAATCAAGCGCTGACCCAGATTCAGTCCATGCTTGAGATGAGAACTCATGACAGGGACGAATGGTTGCCCCCAGTGCTGAAAACCAGTGCGCTCAATGGTGAGGGTATGCCTGACTTGACAGCGGCCATAGTGGATCATCAAACCTATTTACAAACCCATGGGAAGATCAAACAGAACTTGAAAGAACGAACCCGCAAAAAGATACAGCAATATATTGATGCCAATGTACTTGGGGAATTCTGGACCGATGAGAAACGTCAAGTCTTAGATTCTGCCCTTTCAAATGATGATCTAATGGGGCAGCAACCCAGTCAGATTGTAACAAAACTACTGTCTTAAATTTCCGTGAATATTTAGAGCAATTATACATGAACAAAGGAATTGGGGTTTTGCTCACCATGGAAACCTCTTATCTTCATTGACGATGAAAGCCATTACAAATACTGAAATGCCTTTACTTGAACACCTGGAAGAGCTGCGATGGAGAATCGTCAAAGCTCTGAGTAGTGTGATTATTTTCGCAGTGGTTGGTTTCATTTTTTCAAATCAATTGATTCATATCCTGAGCCTGCCTATTGAGCAGACAGAGCCTCGTCTGGAGTTGCTAAATACAACCATCCTTGGTGTTTTTATGGCTAAGATGCGCGTAGCTATTGTCTTGGGGATTATCTTTTCTCTACCGGTCATTATTCACCAATTGTGGAAATTTGTGGCTCCTGGTTTATTAGACGATGAACGCGCATTTGCTCCTATGTTGATCCTTGTGACAATCATTAGTTTTGTCGTTGGGGCCATGTTTTCGTATTTCATTATGATTCCATGGTCGCTCAAGTTTTTTGCCATCCTCAACCATGGATTGCCTGGACTGGTGAACTATGTAACTATTACTGATTATCTCAATTATATCACTATTCTTATTATGTTCACAGGAATGGCTTTTGAATTACCTGTTGTCGTTTTTTTGTTGGCTAAGATTGGACTGGTTACACCCAATATTCTGAAGAAGGTTAGACGGATTGCTTATCTGTCGATCTTGATGGTGTCTGCAATATTTACTCCAGCAGATCCATTTACCATGCTGGGAGTTGCCACACCTATGATCCTGCTCTACGAAGTGAGCATCTGGGTTGCCAAAATAGTTAAGCAGAAAAAGTCAGAGCAGGACGAATCTGATTCAGATTCCGATGGAATTAACAAAGAGGATGATTTACTTGAAGATTTCATTGGATGATCTCCTAAGGCCGATACAGGCTGAGCTCAATAGCTTTCAGCACCATTTTGAGGACTCCTTAAAGTCCCACGTATTTCTTATCAACCAAGTGATGAAGTATGTGATTGCCCAAAAGGGCAAGAAGATGCGACCTATGCTTCTATTACTTTCTGCAAAATTAAATGGAGAATGTACTGAGAAGACCTATGCTGCAGCCTCTCTTGTTGAGGTTTTACATACAGCTACCTTGGTTCATGATGATGTGGTAGACGAAGCAGAGACACGTCGTGGGCTGCCAAGTATTAACTCCATCTGGCGTAATAAGATCAGTGTCCTTATCGGTGACTATCTCTTCTCAAAAGCATTAGTCAAAATGGTTGCACTTAAACAACCGGAGATGTTGGAATTGCTGGCGAGTACTGCAGATAAATTGGTAACCGGGGAAATAGATCAAATCGATCGAGCCCGCTCAGATACCATGACTGAAGCCACTTACTATACAATGATTGAAGAGAAGACTGCTTCACTGGTAGCAACTGGCTGTAAGCTGGGAGCCATGACTACATCAGAGGACCAGGAAGTCTGGGAAGCGCTGTTTGAGTACGGTAGGAACTTTGGAATAGCATTTCAGATCAAAGACGATCTTTTCGATTTCGAGGGAAGAGCCTCATCTGTGGGTAAGCCCATTGGTTTGGATGTTAAACATAATATGAAGACTCTCCCTATCATCTATGCATTGGAACAGGCTGGATCAGAGAAAGTGCGTGAATTTAAGCGGCAAAGCAAAAAAGGTAGTGACCGAGTAATCAAAAAATATATTTTAGACTTCATCAATGAGTATGGTGGGTTGGAGTACACAAAACAACGGCTTGTACATTATTCAGATATAGCCAAAGCTAGCCTGGATATGTTTC
>CAZOBQ010000140.1:0-6727 GCA_964578155.1 uncultured Lentisphaeria bacterium | reverse complement strand
CTCATACAATGCATATTCACTACCCAAACTTGCTGAGGGTAACATTCCCAAACTACCCGTGACCATTGCTGCAACATCGCTGAGGATATCGCCAAACATGTTACCAGTGACGATTACATCAAACTGCTTGGGATCTCTCACCATTTGCATACAGGCATTGTCCACATACATATGATCCAATTCAACATCTGGATATTGCTTGTGCACTTCAATGACGATATCACGCCAAAATTGAGAGACATCCAGTACATTGGCCTTATCCACGGAGGTCAGCTTGCCATTACGTTTCTGAGCAAGATCAAAGGCGACGTGGGCAATTCTTTCAACTTCATGTCGTTCATAGACCATGGTATTCCAACCTTTGTCAGCATCAGCACCTTTGGGTGACCCAAAATAGATACCACCAGTGAGCTCACGCACCACCATCACATCCACACCAGAAACGATCTCTTCCCTCAGGGATGATGCGCCGGCCAGTGCAGGAAAAACATTGGCTGGTCTCAGGTTTGAATAAAGTCCCAATCCTTCTCTCAGTCCCAGAAGGGCTTGCTCTGGTTTTTTATCCTGTGGAAGATTCTCCCACTTTGGGCCACCAACGGCACCCAAGAGTACAGAATCACTCCTACGACACATTTCCAAGGTTGCTTCTGAAAGTGGTGAGCCAGTTTCGTCGATGGCACAACCCCCTACTTGAGCATACTCGTATTGAAAATCGACGGATTCCATTTCACCGATCTTATCCAGGACTTTCAGGGCAGCATCCATGACTTCAGGACCGATCCCGTCGCCACCAAGGACTGCTATTTTGAACGACTTCATATTATATATTTATCCTTTGTTTCCGATAAAGCTCATCATGCCACGTAACTGCTTGCCAACCACTTCGATGGGATGTTCCTCGTTGTCTTGACGAAGTTTTTTGAAATTAGACTGACCATCAGCCGTTTCTTTCAGCCATTCCTTAGCAAAAGAACCATCCTGAACTTCACCTAGAATGGCTTTCATACGTGTTTTCGTATCAGCATCAATCACGCGAGGGCCACGGGTCATCCCACCATATTCAGCGGTTTCACTTACAGAATAATTCATTCTGGTAAGACCACCCTCATAGAAAAGATCAACGATCAGTTTCAACTCATGCATACACTCGAAGTAAGCCAATTCTTCCGGATATCCAGCCTCAGTCAGGGTTTCAAATCCAACTTTTACCAGATCAGCAACACCACCGCAGAGCACGGCTTGCTCACCAAATAGATCGGTTTCAGTTTCATCTTTGAAATTTGTTTCAATGGCTCCCGCCCGTGTACAGCCAATCCCTTTGGCCCAGGCTAAGGCAGTTTCTTGGGCTTTGCCATCAGCATCCTGCTCTACAGCGAATAGACAAGGAACCCCGGCGCCTTCTTCATAGGTACGGCGGACCAAGTGACCAGGACTCTTTGGTGCGATCATGATAACATTCATATCAGCCGGCGGTTTGATCTGTCCATAATGAATATTAAAACCGTGTCCAAAAGCCATAGTTGTAGCCTTGCCCAGATTTGGAGCGATCTCACTATCATAAATAGCCTTCATGGTTTGGTCCGGCAAGAGCAGCATGACGATATCTGCTGAGGCAGTGGCTTCAGCGATGGTCTTGACTTCCAGTCCAGCAGCTTCAGCTTTGGCCCAGGAGCTACTTTCCTTCCTCAAACCAACACAAACGTCTACACCGGATTCTTTAAGATTCAATGAATGAGCATGTCCCTGACTTCCATATCCTAGAACAGCACATTTCTTCCCCGCCAATACAGCCAGATCGGCATCTTTGTCATAAAAAGCGTTTACCATGATAAGTCTTCCTCTTTCTTTAATGAAGTGCGCTCTGAGGCAGTGTTTTCGCACTGGAATCATCAGAGGTCATTTGTTCAATTTTTGCTTTTAATGCTTCGTGACTGCCTCGACGCATGGCCATTTTTCCACTACGCATCAGTTCAACGATTTCAAATTTCTTTAATCTTTCGATAAAAGAGCTGATCTCCATGTCATAGCCTGTGGCTTCCACAATGACAGCTCCTTCTTCGGAATCAATGATGGTCGCTCCATATTCTCGCGTGAGTAGATCAAGATCAACCCTATCTCCATTTGAGACCGTCACCTTGGCCAGCATATATTCCCGAATGACAGCCGGGACCTCGGTTACGTCTTCCACAGTATAGGCATTGACCAATTTTTGAATATTGGCAGCCATTCCTCTACGACGATGGGAATTTTTCTCATCAGTAACAATGGTCATCCGACTTAAGCCAGGACGTTCTGTGGCACCCACAACCAGGCTTTTGATATTGTAGTTACGCCGTCTGAGCAGACTGACTACACGATTCAATACACCAGGTTCATCTTCAACAAAGGCTACAATGGTATGTTCAGTTTTTTTCATGAGTTGTTCCTATACTTCCATATCTGAAAATTGTTCTTCGACCAATGGACGTTGATACATGTCATCCAAATCAGCGCCTGCAGCAACCATTGGATAGACCATTTCTAATTCTTCAACCACGAATTCGATGAGGGTTGGACCTTCATGGGCTTGGGCTTCCAGGACCGTTGAGATCACATCTTTCCGGTCGCTCACGCGATACCCTTTCAAGCCATAGGCTTCGGTAATCTTCAAGAAATCCGGACTTGAAATGGGTGTCTGGCTAAAGCGATTATCATAGAACATCTCTTGCCATTGTCTCACCATTCCCAGATAGCCATTGTTGATCAATGCGATATTGATATTGGCATTTTCCTGCACAGCTGTGGCCAATTCTTGAATTGTCATCTGAATACCACCATCACCTACAACCAACCAGATGTCTTCGCCTCTCCCTGCAAAGCTGGCACCAATGGCAGCCGGTAATCCGTAACCCATGGTACCCAATCCACCAGAAGTCAAAAGAGAATTAGGATTGTCCTGATAATAGTATTGAGCAACAGTCATCTGATGCTGTCCAACATCGGTGACCATAAGAGCATTGCCTTTGGTCGCTTCCCAAATGTCCCGGATAACAAAGGCAGAAAATAGCTTATCTGATTTTTGATGAAGAATTTCCCTGGTGTGGGATATCTGCATCCACTCCTTGATCTTTTCAGTCCAGGCGTCATGTTTTACTTCTTGAATCTTGGGCAATAGAGCAGTTAAAACAGACTTCAAGTCGCCTCGAATTCCAACATCTACCTCAACATTCTTATTCAACTCTGAGGGATCGATATCAATATGAATTTTCTTTGAATTGGGAGAATAGGTTTCAATTTTACCCGTTACCCGATCATCAAAGCGCATTCCACATGCTATGAGCAGATCTGCTTTTTGGATAGCATGATTAGCCCAATACGCACCGTGCATCCCCATGAATCCAATACACTTGGGATGGCTGGCTGGAATACCACCAATTCCCAATAAAGTGACTGATACTGGGATATCTGCTTTTTCTGCAAGGGCAGCCAATTCATCCATTGCTCCTGAGAGAAGCACCCCATGTCCAGCTAGAATGACAGGATTCTTGGCTTCCTGAATCAGTTTAGCCACTTCTGAAAGTTGTTTTTCTGAGGCTCTAATCGTAGGATTATAACCCGGTAATACATTGTGGTAATCAGGATATTCAAATTCAATACTTTCATTTTGAACATCTTTTGGGATATCAATAAGAACAGGACCAGGTCTACCGGAGCGAGCGATGTAAAAAGCATCCTTGATCGTACTGGCAAGCTTGGTGATGTCATTAACCTGATAGCTGTGTTTGGTCAAAGGGATCATAGCACCCAGGATATCTGTTTCCTGAAATGCATCACTTCCTAATGAGGCTCTACCGACCTGACCAGTGATACAAACCATGGGAATTGAGTCCAACATGGCTGTAGCAACACCTGTGATCAGATTGGTTGCTCCAGGACCTGATGTAGCCATCGCTACACCGACTCTACCGCTGGCTCTGGCATATCCATCGGCAGCGTGGGCTGCATTTTGTTCATGGCGTGTTAAAACATGGTGAACTTTAGCTTCATATTTAACATGGGCATCATAGATGGGCAGGTTTGCACCACCTGGATATCCAAAAACGACCTTAACGCCCTCTTGGATCAGGGATTCCCAAACAATATCTGCGCCGGTCATTACCTTGACCTTTTCTTGAGTACTGGTTTGATTCATTTCAATACTGCTCCTGTATTTGCTGAGGTAACCATCCGTGCATATCTGGATAAGTACCCTGATTTTATCTTTGGTTCAAAAGGGGTTAATTTGCTAAACCTATCCTGGATCTCTGCATCGCTGAGAGCCACAGATAGCTTTCGACCCGGGATATCAATGGTGATCATATCGCCGGGTTTTAAAATGCCAATGGGACCACCTGAGGCTGCCTCTGGTGAGATATGACCCACACAGGCTCCTCGAGTACCCCCTGAGAATCTTCCGTCGGTGATGAGTGCAACCTCTTTCCCAAGTCCCCTGCCCATGATGGCGCTGGTTGGAGCCAGCATTTCAGGCATGCCGGGGCCACCTTTGGGTCCCTCATGGCGAATGACAACAACTTCACCAGCTTGGACATCACCTAGCTTAATGCCAATAACGGCTGCTTCTTGAGATTCATAGATTCTCGCCGGTCCTGTATGTTGTACCATCTTTTCATCAACAGCACCAGTCTTGATCACTGAACCATCTGGAGCTAGATTCCCAAAAAGAATGGCCAGTCCACCTTCATGTGAGTAAGGATCCTCAACAGTACGGATAACATTTGTATCTTTTATTTTTGCATCCGCAATGGTTTCACCGAGAGTCTTTCCTGTGATGGTAGGCCGATCCAGATCAAGGAGTCCATCCACTTTAGACAATTCAGCTAAAATGGCTGAAATGCCACCTGCATTGTGGACATCTTCCATATGCACACGGTCAGTTGCCGGGCTCACTTTACACAGGTAGGGTGTCCGACGACTTAAGGTATTCAATTCTTCCAGATCAAATTCGATCTCGGCTTCTGATGCCATAGCCAATGCATGGAGTACAGTATTACTACTCCCGCCCATTGCCATATCTAAGGCAAAAGCATTCAATAATGAGGAACGATTAACAATGTCTCTTGGTTTTATATCATCGTGGACCAGCTTGAGTAAGTGTTTTGATGCCTCATTGACCATATCCAGACGTGATTCATCAACAGCAAGCTTACTTCCATTGCCAGGTAATGCCAATCCCAAAGCCTCCATAAGACAATTCATGGAATTCGCAGTAAACATCCCAGAGCATGATCCGCAGGTGGGACAACCGGTTTCTTCCAGTTCTTTCAATTCTGCATCATTAATCTTGCCGGCCTGATACTCGCCTATCCCCTCGAATACAGAGATCAGGTCAACTTTCCGTCCGGATGCAGTTTTACCGGCTTTCATGGGACCACCTGAAACAAATACAGCCGGGATATTCATCCGCATGGCGGCCATGAGCATTCCCGGTACAATTTTGTCACAACTGGAGATACAGATCAGACCATCCAGACGATGGGCTTCAGCTACGGTCTCAAGACTATCAGCAATGAGTTCTCTGCTGGGTAAAGAATAGCGCATTCCCAAATGTCCCATGGCGATTCCGTCATCAACACCAATCGTATTGAATTCGAATGGGACACCACCAGCCTCACGAATGGCTTGCTTGGCAACATGACCATATTCCTGCAAATGGGCATGACCTGGAATCAAGTCGATATAGGAGTTAGCCACACCGATAAAGGGCTTTTCAAAATCAGTGTCTTCTTTGATGACACCGGTAGCTCTCAACAAAGCCCGATGCGGTGCTCGTTCAAACCCTGTTTTTATTAAATCAGATCTCATACAAAACAAATCCTTCAGTTTTGCGCTGAAGCACCGGATAAGACTAGAAATCAGATATAAGCTTATTTAGTCGGGGGTTAGCCGCCTCTCTGCTCGTACCTGATTTTGAAGAATCTTATCAGGCGATCAGAGCGACGTTGATAATAAGGACTAGGACTAAAATAATAATTAGACCAGTACTTAGAATCTGGGTAGTAAGAATCGATAAATCTTCAGAGGGCAATGCTATTGCACCAACGCGCCCAGCATGCTGGCGTGTCTGAAGGGTATTATTTATGTTCTGACTACTCATAATTTCAATCTGATGTATTCTATCTCCAAATGAGTAAGTGATGCAATACCTTTTTACAATTTGTTTGTAATTTTTTATTACAATCACTTCTCAGGGTCATTTCAAGATATAGATCAACTTACTGGCCGATATTCAAGATAATAATAATCATATTATACTGTTAATACTCATCTTACAAGATTTTCAGTTTTTCGCTTATGTTTGTTAGATGTTATTTTTCTTTGATTTACAAACTCAAGCCTGGCAACGGAAGTCACTTATTGAATGTGCTTGGAAATAAATTCCTGTGAATCTTGCTTCTAAATGCCTCTAGGCGAATTATAATGATTATTCGTTCAGAACCAGACTTAAGCGCTGAGCAACCTGCTGGTCATATAGCGCCTTACTATCCATCATTTTCATTGCCAGTGGTGTGATCTTAGAGAATTTCAATTTTTCAAGATCCCAATGCTCCAGAATATCATCGGTTTTAAGAGAACCTGTATGGAATCGATGACGTTCCAACAATCTCAAGATGGAGCCTTCATCAGCTTCAGCTAATGGTTCAGAAACAACAAAGTCAGAATTCAGCAATATCTCGTCTTGTAGATCATA
>CAZOBQ010000139.1:0-6828 GCA_964578155.1 uncultured Lentisphaeria bacterium | reverse complement strand
TACATATCGATCAATTATCGCCGGAGTTAACAATGAGATTCCCGCATCATTTGTGGATGAACTGGACACTTTTATTTTTGATGGGCATAAATACTCCATCCCGAATCATGTTGAAGATTATTTAGCACTTAGATATGGCTCAGATTGGCGAACGCCAAAACAATACTGGCACCCAGCATATGACGATGAATCCATGGTTAAGGCAGATTAGACTGGTGGTACATTTGAAGAGCATAGAAATTCATAGAAACATATTGATAAAGGATTAAAAAATGAAACTGGTTTATTCTTATTATGTTTTAGACATTGTTCATAAAGGTCATCTGGTAATGATGGAAAATGCCAAGGCTATCGCAGGTCCGGACGGGAAATTGATTGTGGGTATTTTAACGGATGAAGCAGTTCTAGAAAAAAAAGCCAAACCGATTCTCTCGTTTGAAGAACGCCTGGATCTGGCCAAAGCTATCAAATATGTTGATGTAGTTGTAGCCCAGGAAACGTATTCGCCGCTGCCCAATGTTAAAAATATAAGACCCGATATTTTGATGGAAAGTTCCAGCCACACTCCCGAAGCGATTGAAGAGGCACAAGAAGTAATGGCTGGTATCGGCGGACGGGTGATCGTGATCCCCTATTTCCCCCCCCAATCTTCAACCGGAATCAAAGAACGAGTAAAGAACCAGCATTGATTTTTTGTATTTGATCATATTCTGGTTTAAAAAAATAATATACTAAGATTGACGATCTCGTAAAAAATCCAGCACCAAATGGTTTTCGGAAGCCAAGTATGCTTAAATCAGTAACATACTTTTTACGGGGTCGTCAATCTTAATAAGGAGAAATATTATGAATACCGGCACCCAAACTCAATTAGCACAATGGCAGAAGAAAATGTTCTGGATGATGTGGATAACCTATGCCGCCTTCTATCTAGGGCGGGTAAATATATCGGTGGCGATGCCAGGTATTGCCCAGGAATTCGGTTTAACGAAAACAAGCCTGGGGGGTATTTTAAGCGCCTTATTTGCATTGTACGCTATCGGCCAGTTTATCAATGGTCAGTTGGGCGATAAACTAAATTCTCGCCTAATCATAACTGTTGGGCTGCTATCATCGGCAATATTGAATATCTTTATGGGACTCACCGGTGGTATTATTGGTTTGATGGTGGTGATCTGGGGTCTTAATGGCTATTTTCAGTCAATGGGCTGGGGTCCGACTGTCAAAGCTATGGCAAACTGGTTTCCCAGTAATAGTCGGGGAAAAATTTCGGGACGGATCGGAACCAGTTATATCCTTGGTGGAGCTCTGTCCTGGTTACTGGCCGGTACAATAATCAAGTATCTTAATTGGCGTGCCACTTTCTGGATACCAGCGCTGATTATGGCTGGTCTTGCCATTCATTGGTATCTTAGATCCCGGAATGCACCAGAAGAAATCGGCTTACCCACCGTCGAAGAACAGGAACAGGGCATCGCCCGGACCGAGGTTCAGACCGACGAACATATTGGATTTCGCGAAACACTGAAAATAACGCTTAGCAATCCCTATATCTGGTTTGCGGCCTTTGGCTTATTCGGACTGAATATTGTCCGCTATGGTTTCATGAGCTGGGCTCCAACCTATATGTTTGAAGAACAAGGAGCAACTATCTCCATGGCCGCTTACAAAGCAATCGCTTTTCCAGTAGCCGGTGGTCTGGGCGCGATTCTGGCCGGCTGGGCATCCGATAAACTGTTCCAGAATCGGCGAGCCCCGGTGGCTTTTGCCATGCTTATTGCGTTAGCAGTTTTTTGTTACCTGTATCGGATTGTACCTGGTGATAATTGGATCATCAGCCTGATCATCCTGTTGTTTATTGGCTTTTTCACATTTGGTCCTCACGTATTGATTGTAGCCGCCTTGCCTGCCGATTTAGGATCTCGTAAAGCTGCCTCTTCGGTCACCGGATTCATTGATGCCATGGGTTATGCTGGTGCCAGTCTTACTGGAGTTGGAACCGGTTATCTGATCGATAATTTCAGTTGGGATGCCGCCTTTTACTTTTGGATTTCAGGAGCTATTTTGGCAGCCGGTATGATGATATTCGTGTGGAAACATGAACTTAAGCGAGCATAGTAAAGGACTTAGTAATTTGAGAAAAGTAAGCATACTGATTAGTGTATTCTGTTTGAGCTTGGGTTTAGTGAAAACACTCTCAGCCCAGCCCACCTTCCAGTTTACGATTCAATCCTGGGCTACATATACAAGTTATGATAAATATGAATTTAACTCGGACTCATCAGCTCTTGTCTTGGATGAAACGACCACCCAATTGGGAGCGGGAATTCGTAGAGCCCGACTTAGAGGTAAAATGACCAAAGGCAATGTCGATGCATTTGTACAATTTGATGCTGCCACCGCCACCATGATGGATGCCCAGATTGATTATAATTTCAATGACAATATGAAGGTAAGATTGGGACGCTTTGTTGGTGCTGGCAGTCAAGCTGGTGGTATTACATCCCACACTGCAATTGATTTCGCAGAGAGATCCATCGTAGGAAGAAAATGGTCTTCAGCCGTAGGGCGTCCAGATTATCGGACACTTGGAATGGCTGTTATTGGAAAATTTAATCGTTTCAACTATCAAGTGATGGCGCAAAACGGTGATGCTAATTTGAACCTCATCCCTTATGGTACAAAATCCAGCAACTCGGATGAAGATACAGGTGCCATACCACAGTTGGATTTTGCCATCTCAAGCAAGATAGGTTCTGCTATGAATGTTGGTTTGCATTATGGTTTACCCAATGAAGACCGTATCAATGTATCGTCTGCCACTGGATTTTTCTATTTCAAACCATCTGATTACACCAAGGGAGCCTTTAGATCAAAGGTTGATTTTGCCCGAGTTGTGAATCACGCAAATGCAGACGATGAAGTTTCCTTGGGATGGGGTCTGGGTGGTTTCTTTATGTTGTCAGAAAAAATTGAGCTGGGTGCTGGCTATCAGACCTGGGATAAAAATGTTGATGTAGATAAAGATGCATTTGGCAATATCTTACTTGCTGCAAGCTATTCACCTGATCCGGATCACTGGAAGGACTCACTTTTTAAACTGGTCGCCACTTTCAAAACAGCTGAAGCGGATAATGAACCCCTTGATCCTTTGGTCATACATCTCGTCTGGCAAGCTTATATGCACTAAAAATCTTTAAGAATAAGATCATGAATATTTCCATTGGTCATATTCTTTCGAATCCGAAAGCTAATTACAGAAACAATTACTGATAGGGTCAAAGCAATGAAACTTTTAAGCAGGAAAAATATTTACAAGGGCTATTGCTTTGACCTTTTTGAAGATGAGGTCATTTGGGTGAATGGGAAAAAGTTGAAACGTAGCTTGATTCAACACCCCGGTATTAGTGTAATGCTTCCCGTTTTGGACAAGGACCGAATTATGTTGGTCAATCAGTATAGATATGGAGTTCAGGATAATACCTGGGAACTCCCTGCAGGTACCATAAATATTGGCGAATCACCCTTACAATGTGCCCAGCGTGAAATAGAAGAAGAATTAGGCTATCAGGCAAAAAAGTGGACAAAGATTATTTCCTGTTATTCATCTCCCCATTATAGTACTGAAATTGTACACTCATTTATCGCGGAAGATCTATTAAAAACAGAGACGAATCTTGATGAGGATGAAGTAATTGAGGTGCGAATATTTACAAAGCAAAAAGTTAAAAAGATGATGCGGGAGGGCGCGGTAGTAGATGCAAAAACCCTGGTAACTCTTTTTTCATATTTTAATAATTTCTGATGATTTGGAATAACTAGCATTTTGGACTGGTGGATATTATGTATCCTGCCAGAGCAAATTAGGGTATTTTTTTGTAGTGGTCACTTTCCAGTCACCCCCCTCTCACCTCATCATTCCTATATCCCTGTTCGATATTCGTTATTCAACAAGATCAGTTGGTCCTAAGCCTGTCAAAGTGTGCAGGCTTTTTATTACCTTCAATAATTACAACTAGAGTCAGGTCATTTTGAGTGAATGATTCACCATAGAGTTAATAATCAGCATGGCTGAATTTTTGCACGATGAATTTGAAGACAAACTGAGAGTTTCTCTTGCCTTTAGCTAAATGTAGCTCAAATACTTTGAAGCGGTAAAGAGAATGAACAATAATTAAGGTAAGTCATCTACGATGAGAATGTAATTGAATCATGAGAACACAGACAAGTATATCGCCTTTTGGTAGGAAAATCCTATATATCATCATCAGTATTGTACTTATAAGTACTCATCTCAATGCCGACTCTGGAATTCCCAATGATGTCAATACCCATTTCTATTCCGGACAGTATGACACGGTGATAGTCACACTAAACGCACTCAAACAGGAAGATCCGCAAAATATTGAGATCAACACTTTGCTCGGAGAGGCATATCAGAAATTGCAGCTTTGGCACGAAGCCATTGAATGCTATGAGTTGATCTATCAATTGCAGCCCAAACGTAAATCCAATATCATGGACTACTCAATTGTCCTTCAAAAAGTTGGATATGCGGATCGTGCTCAAAAGTTACTTAGTGAAGCACTCATTACCGACTCAACCGATACGAACTTGATGAGGATGTTAGCGAGACTCTATTATGAAGAAATGAATTTCTTACCTTCGTCTCAGTATTACGATGAATTACTATCAATAGACCCAAGCAACTCCAATGATCATATGATGGCGGCAAGGTGTGCGATAAAGTTGAAACAAGCAGATCGTGCCACAAAACATTATAAGCATGCACATGAATCTGATCCTCTCAGCAATAAAATCATCCATGAGTATGCAAAACATTTACAATCAAGAGATAGAAATGCTGAGGCGCTTAACCTTATTGAGCAATGCAATCTAGATGTCCAGCATAGTCAAAAGTTTATTCTACTGCTTGGCAATATTCAATATAGTTTAGGGGATTATAAGCAAGCAGCAGTGCATATCGAAATGGCGACTGCATTTCAACCTGATAACGTCGATTTAATTAAGAAGTTGGGGTTCTGTTATTACGCGGATAAACAATTTGACAAGGCGTATCATCAATTCCTCCTTTCTGAACCATATGAAGACGACCCTGCCACCTATTATTACCTCGGTCTTTGTGCTCAGGAAATAGGATCGAAAAAAGCTGCAGTCGTATATCTGGATAAATCTCTGTCGCTGGTTGGACCAAATTATTTACCGCATTTGTACCTGGTGCTGGGTCAATGTCACCACGATCTAAAGGAATACCCTGAGGCGATCAAATCGTTCAAGGAGGCTTTGGATGTGACTCAAAATGATGGAATGATCTACTACTCACTGGCGAACACCTATAATGATTTCTACGCAGATAAATCTGTAGCGATAGAATATTACAATAAAGCCCTGGAACACGGTTTACCCCCTGAGATTGAACCATATATTAAACAACAGATTCAGTATCTTCAGAATCAAATGTTCTTTAGTGAGTAATTTACCAGGGAAAGGTGTTCTCGGCATGCCTCCCGTTTGCGCGACCAAAAGATAAGTTAGAAATCAGGAATCACTTTCCGGTAACATCCGTCTATGCTAAGGCTTCGACCCGACCAGACATCCCTTGGTTCGGGGCTCATTCGAAGTCAACTCCCTGTGGATCCACCAGAAAAACCCATTGTAAATCATTGGGTTATCAGCGGTGCGTTTGTGGGGGTGATATTGAGCGGTCTGGGCAAATTTATCAGCCAAAACTATTTTAGCGAAGAAGTGTGATTCTCTGAATCTGTTGGTCACTATTGGAAGTCAATCGAACGAGGTATACACCAGAGCTTTGAGGCAGACCCTGAGTACTCATACCATCCCACTGAAAGGTGTAATTGCCTGAGTTATGGATCCCCTGAGCGATGGTCTTGACTAGCCTGCCCTGTACATCATAGATGCTCAGTTCCAGGTTAGCTGAGTTCTCAAGCTTGAAGCCCAGATTAACCAGAGGGTTGAAAGGATTTGGATAGGCATCATTCAGGTTCATACTTTCAGGAAGCTGGCTCTCATCAGTGTCTCGTACAGTTAAGCTAACATCATCATGATAGGTGATGTTGCTGACATAATCTACATCAGCCAGACGATACGAATAGGTTTCTCCTACTTGCACGTCATTGTCAGTGAAGGAATAGAGGCTACGTTGTGTGGTTGAACCCTGTCCCATTAATTCTGGATGTGAAATAAAGGAAGCGATCTCTTCCCATTCGGTGGATGAGCTTGTTGAAGCCCGCTCAATGATGAATCCCTGATTCTCAATTTCAGACTCGGTCATCCAATCAAGCTCAACTGCACCATCAGTGGATGTTGCTGTCCAGCTTCCTAGCTCTACTGGCAGACTTACATCAGCTGAGGAAATGGGGAATCCATTAACGCTTCCGGTGGCCATAGTAATATCACCAATAGCAGCAATTGATGCTCCTGCTGTTGCAGTGGTTGCGGCACCGCTAGAAATGTTATAAACAACATAGAATGAGGATTGAGTCTTCGTAATGGATTGAGTAGTCACAGTAATCGCAGCTGTTCCACCACTAAATGTACCAGAGCCAATCTGAGTATCGGGGGATCCACCATTCCAAATACCGTCTCCATCATCCCTCCAGATCGTTACTGATGAAATGTCAGTATCTGCGGCTGTCCCTGTCAAGGTGACCGTAATGCCGGTCCAGCTAATACCATTGGTCTTGTTAGACACCAGATTAAACTTCAGCATACCTTGATTGAGATCTCCAGGTGACATGCTGGTTGCTATGCTTGTACCACTAAGTGTTGTAGCTGGTGCTTGTGCAA
>CAZOBQ010000138.1:0-6898 GCA_964578155.1 uncultured Lentisphaeria bacterium | reverse complement strand
CTGGCCGCCGTACAGGGTCATTACTGCCAGTGAAAAGAGGTAATATAGTGAAATTCTCAACATCTTAAATAAAGTATAGCGAACTTAGCATATTCAGGCTGTCTGCCAAAAGACAATCTTCACTTTTATCAAACTTCCTCAGTTTTGTTAAGTTCGGTATTTTAGATAGATTCTATTGATTATTCTATGGTGTGCATTCACTTTCTATTAACTTAGGAGTAACGGCAAACAAGGAGAAATATTTCTCTCAGCTCTGGATCCTTGAAATTGAAATCGTGTTTGATTTGGCATCGGAACTATTCTCATTATAAGGAGAAAAGACATGAAAAATCATTTTACAATCCCTCCAAGTATTGAGAAGAGATTACAAGCTTGGACTGATTGGGCAGAACGTCAAAACAAACAAGATTTTATTCCAAAACCGTGCATTACTATCTCAAGGGAATATGGTTGCCAGGCATACAGGCTGGCAGATGCCTTGTATCAGCAGCTTAATAGTCAAGTGGAAGCTGAAGAAGAGTGGACAATGCTTGATCGTATTCTCCTGGAAAAAGTCGCTAAGAAATCAGGCTATTCCATATCAGAACTTAATTATGTAACCCAGAATAATCCCTCCTTCCAGTCAATGATGGCGAATCTTATGGGTCCAAATTCTACTAAACCAGTTAAAGCATTTAACTACATCAGAGAGACTATTAACTATTTTGCTAAAGCGGGCAATTGTATCATCATCGGACGTGGTGGCGTATGCATAACTCAAAATTTAACCAATGTGATTCATGTTCGTCTGATAGCCCCAATGTCCTTCAAGGTTGCCAATATTGTAAAAAGTATGGGGTTGTCAGAAAAGGAATCCCTGGCTCATATTGAGGCTCGCCAGGGTGAACGCGATAAGTTTATTAAACATTTCACTAAGATGAATATTTCTGATCCCAATTTATACCATGTGATTATCAATAATGAAAAATCTACCATTGATGAGATGGCAGATTTGATTATTACACGATTGAATTCTCTTAGGTAATTTTAATTCACCTCTTATGGGAATAAAAAGAGCCGCTAAAATGCGGCTCTTTGAACAAATCAACTAGAGAGCAATACAACTACATGGTAGTAATTATCCCATTAAAGGTTGGACTTGGACGCATAGCCTGGTCAAGCTTATCCTCATCAGGAAGATAATAACCGCCAATATCCATGGCTTCACCTTGGGCATCTAATAACTCAGCATTGATCTTTTCTTCATTAAGTAGCAGTTGCCTGTAGACTGTTTCAAACCTTGTTTTTAATTCCGCATCCCTGTTCTGTTCGGACAGGGCTTTTGCCCAATACAACGACAGACTAAAAGTACTGCCTCGATTATCCAATTCATTCACTTTCCGTGATGGAGACTTTTCATTCTCTAAATAGGTGCTGATAGCCTGATCAAGTGTGCTGGCCATGATAGCTGCTTTTCCATTATCAGTATTTTTAGCGATATGTTCAATTGATGGAACTAAGGCACAATATTCACCCAGTGAATCCCAGCGGAGATGACCTTCTTGTAGAAATTGTTGTACATGCTTGGGAGCAGAGCCTCCAGCACCTGTTTCAAATAAACCGCCACCCTTCATCAAAGGAACAATGGAGAGCATACGGGCACTGGTTCCCAACTCTAGAATTGGAAATAGATCCGTTAGATAATCTCTAAGCACATTCCCTGTCACGGAAATAGTGTCCAGTCCTTTTCTAACTCTCAGCAATGAAAACTTCATCGCCTCTACAGGACTTAGAATATGTATCTCAAGACCGTTAGTATCGTGATCTTTTAAATACAGGTTCACTTTAGAAATAATCTGAGCATCATGTCCACGATTCGCATCCAGCCAGAAAACAGCTGGTGATCCACTGGCCTTAGCTCTGGTTACAGCAAGCTTAACCCAATCACGGATAGGATCATCTTTGGCCTGACACATTCTGAAGATATCACCTGACTCTACTGACTGCTCAAGTAAAGTAGCCCCATTGGCGTCGACAACGCGGATAGCCCCATCAAAAGGAGCCTCAAAGGTTTTGTCGTGGGATCCGTATTCTTCAGCTTTTTGGGCCATCAAGCCCACATTTGAGACACTTCCCATGGTAGCTGGATCAAACTGTCCATTGACCTTACAGTCTTCAATTATTTGCTGATACATTGTTGCATAGCTTCTATCAGGAACCATGGCAACCACATCTTGCAACTGATCATCATTGTTCCACATTTTGCCCCCATCACGAACCACATTTGGCATGGAAGCATCGATGATCACATTATTGGGGACATGCAGATTGGTGATCCCTTTTCTGGAATCTACCATGGCTAAAGCAGGTTGATTTTCATATACTGCAGCAATATCTGCCTCGATTTCAGCCTTTTTGTCAGCAGGAAGTTTGTCCAATTTGGCATAAACATCTGCAAGTCCATTGTTCAGATTTACACCGATCTCAAATAGCGCTGCTGCATGTTTATCCAGGGCATCTGCATAAAATACTGAGACAGCGTGACCAAACATAATTGGATCAGAGATCTTCATCATGGTTGCTTTAAGATGAAGGGAAAGTAGTGCCCCCTCTTCTTTGGTTTCGGCAATGGTTGTAGCATAAAAGGCTCGAAGTGCCTTCACATTCATTGCGGAGATATCTATTACTTCTCCCCTTTGTAAAGCAAGGTTCTCTTTGAGAACCACAATTTCTCCATTGGCATCCACGGCTTCAATCTTTGCCACCGCCGATTCTGAAAGTGTTACGGATTTTTCACTTTCATAAAAATCCTTCTCACTCATATGAGCGACTCTGGCTTTGGACCCAGTTTCCGGCCAGGCTTTCATCATGCGGTGCGGATTCTTCTGGGCGAAACTTTTTACCGATTTAGCCGCACGACGATCAGCATTACCTTCACGTAGAACAGGGTTCACAGCGGACCCAAGTACCTTGGCGAAGCGATTTCGTAATTCCAAATCTTCATCTGTGTTTGCTTCATCAGGATAATCAGGGATAGCGTAGCCTTTGCTCTGTAATTCCTGTATGGCTGCTTTTAGCTGAGGGATTGAAGCAGAAATATTTGGGAGCTTGATAATATTAGCATCTGGAGATTGGGTTAAATCACCCAACAGCTCTAAAGCATCAACCTGTTTTTGGTCCTCAGTAAGGTTGTCAGGAAATTGTGAGATGATCCTACCAGCGAGAGAAATATCAGCCACTTCGATATCTATCCCAGTGCCTTTCATGAAGGCTTGAACAATAGGCAAAAGTGTGCGGGTAGCCAAAGCAGGTGCTTCGTCAATTTTGGTCCAGATTATTTTTGATTGTGGCATTGTGATCCTCTGCGTAATGCGTTGATAATATTATTATAGTACTGAGGAATATCGCTAATATACTCTTCTGTAATAGTCCAGTTGAGGGATTACTTGCCCCCTGACAATCAAAATAAATCTAAATCAAGGAATGCAAACTTAATTCGGACGGAAATACTATATTAATAATATAGATGATTGATAATGGCTTTTAATACTGGGGAGCTTGAATAGGTTACCCATACAAACAACCGTGTGGGAAGCTAATTTCCTACAATTTACAATGAAAATGAATGATAATTTGGGGTACTATCTGTTTGTGTACTTCATTTCCTCGTCCATCAGATCGCTCATTATCTGCTGTTCGAGATAGCTATTGGGAGTAAATAAATCCTTCAATTGAAGGGTAGATTGAAGGATTGAATTCTCAATTCGAGATACCTCTTCTTTGGCACCGAATTTTTCAGGGAAATCACTTTTCATTGCTATGAGATTCTCGTGATAATTATGGATTGTACGATAAAATGAACGAATTATCTCCCGCGTCATTTTTAATTTCATTTCATCTTTACTATGACTGTCATTGAGACGAGTAATATATCGATGTAAATCAGAGACCATGCAAGCAATTAGAAATGGAATAACAATAAACAATTCGTCAAACTCATGCGTTTCCATACCATTTTGAAATTGGTACATACTCAACAGATACGATGCAGACCTTTCAAATAAGTCCCAGTTCCAAATGATTGACGCATTTAGAAAGATCATCGCAAATGTCAACCCATATAGCGTATTCTTTAAATTTGAGCTAATAAAATCCCTAAGTCCCAAGTCTCTACTCTCCTCATGTGACAAGAAATTAAAAGATCATTTCTTGTCATAAATTCTCCCTCCCCAGCACAGGAAACCCAACAGGGGAGAATAACTTGCAGCAGGTGATCAATGCAGTATTCTATATTTCTCTCAGAATCACCTAATGCTCTCACCTTGTCACAACTTTAAACGGTGAATAGAGTTCAAATCGTGTGCCACCTCATTTTATCAATCTTATAGAGCTGTTTATATTGATTTTATACTATGGAGCTCTCTTCACCTCTATTCTCTAGCTTAAGCAAATTGTCATTAATTGGCGACGTTTATTGTAATATTATTATGCGTTCCTAGCTGAGAACTATACCTGGTTTCATACGCCAATCTTTATCATGTTCAATTTTTAACGACTTTTCGGCAGCCTGTGCTACCACTAGCAACATGGTTTCTTTTATGCGAAATAGTTTGAGTTCCTGTGCTAAATCTACACCCTATTCCCGTTCACCACCCTGCTGTTCCTTAAGCTTTTTCAGCTCTTTTGTCCGGGTCTGGATACGTGCTCTTGCATCTAGGTACTCAGTCTCTCCGCTCTTCCTATAACATTGCTGGACACTCTAGATACCATGTAATGCATGGATAATTTTGATTATTGCTGTTTATACGATTGGACAACTCAATTTTTATTTGCTAATATAAAAGACAATTGAATTGAAGTTAGAGTACATGAGTATCCTGGCTGATCATAATGATACATTGATTCAGGAAGTTCTATAAAATAAGATTGATTTTAGTAGACAAAACTATGATAAATATTGTACAAGGAGTTCTAGTCCAGTGAAAGAAATATCCCATAAAGATTTTATGGAGAGCTTAGGAAGCGCACCAATTAGAGTCTTGGATGTTCGAGAATCATGGGAATTGCCAAAAATTGAGGGGGAATTTGTAACCAAGATTCCCATTCATCAGATCTTGGATTCTCTTGACCAAATTTCTAAAGAGGACGAGTTAATTGTGGTTTGTCAGCACGGTGTGCGTTCTAAGGCTGTGGTTGAACACCTCCAAACCAACTTTGGATATAAAAATCTGATTAACCTGCGAGGCGGCCTAACCCCTTATGAGCAGGAATGAATCCGGTAATGTGTTTATTGAGGCGTCCACACCTAATCAAAAATATCCATGAATAATTTGAGTTCTATAATGTCTTGTCCATCCATCAAGGAGACCATGATAATTAAAGCAGATGTCCCTCAATAAATTATAGTCTTTCATCCCCTTGAAGGCACAATGGTTCCAAATATTAGGATCATTGTGCTTTTTGGGACTTACCATCTATTCCCCGGGTAAGCACAACTTGAAACCAGACTATGCACTTTGTTCAAAATAAGCTGTGCAAATACTGCAAATCCACATAAATATTTTTTGTAGTTAGCAGTCCTAACCTCATATATAATATTGATTTATAGTCGTCCACAAATGCTGGCACAGAGATTGTGTTATAAGTAGGTACAATGAGAAACAATCAAAACATAGCAGCAAACGGGGAAATAGACATGAAGACTCAAATTTATAGTGCTGGAGAGCTTGCCATGAAAAACATTATCCTTTTAATCGTTCTGGGAATCTTAGCATTTTCAGCCTCAGTCTCTGCTCAAGCTACACCATGGTATGATAATTGTGACCCTTCAGCAAAAACTGGAGATTGGCGAGTATCACATTACCCTGTAAGCTTTGACATGAATGCCTCACTCATGCATGTAGCTGGATCGGCTTATCTGGCAAATTCTTTTGAAAAAATTATGCCCTGGTGGAAGGCAGACCTGGCAGTGCTATCTCTCGGGCTCTTGTGGGAAGTAAAAGATGGATTTGTGCCATGGGAACAAGCCGGTGCTTTGGGTGGCGAAGGCTTTTCTAGCAATGACTTCAAAATGGATCTCTTAGGTGTTGTCATCAACAGGATGCTACCCTCAGTGCTTGAGAAATCATTCTCAGCAGTTAAGAATTTTGACAGCTCAAAATACTCCCTTGGTTTCTCAGGTGGGGAATATCCCAAAGTTCAACTTTCGGTAGGTATGTAAAAACTGATTGGTATCGAACGAATCAGGATAATAGTTCATGAGCAGCAATCAATTCAAACCAATGAGATTCAACAAGCTGATAATGTCTATTGTATCACTTTTGTTATTGGCGAGTTTAGGTTTTTCTGAGGATACAACTATTGATTATTTTCAATGGCGAACGTACGACCAAACTGAGGAAGATTCTGATCGTCTTGTGCTACTTGTAATCACTCCTGCATATATCGCTCGATTCTATGATAAGTACTTACCCTGGTGGCAAGCTGACATTTTGGCATTTTCCACTGTAGCGCTATGGGAAGTCAAAGATGGATTGATACCGGAAGAAAAACAAAAATTTCTGGGTGGTAAGGGATTCAGTGAAGAGGATCTAAAATTAGGAGCTCTCGGAATCTGTCTAAATCGTGTGCTACCGGTCATAGTTAGACAGGTCACAGACAGGATCAAATTCTCCCACAACGAAAAATTAGGACTATCCTTCGATACTAAGAGTTATCCGAAGCTTGCCTGCTCTATCAAACTCTAGGTATAATCACATTATTAAAAACCAATAATATGAGTAATATGAATATATATCCGAAAATCAAGCAAAGTCATAAGGTTTTATCTAATCTTTTTATCTATGGGAATCAAAAAAGAATTCTTGTGTTTGTTCTGCTATTTGGAATGTTGAGTAGCATCGGCTTTGCACAAGCACCA
>CAZOBQ010000137.1:0-6924 GCA_964578155.1 uncultured Lentisphaeria bacterium | reverse complement strand
TAGCATGCAAGGCATCTTCAACACGGGCTTTCCTCTCTTTCATCTCAACTTCAGTAGCAGCGCCAACATTCAGTACAGCAACACCACCAGCAAGTTTGGCAAGACGTTCTTGGAGTTTTTCACGATCATAGTCAGATGTTGTGTTCTCGATCTGTACCTTGATCTCATTAATACGTGCAGTCAGTTTCTCTTTTTCACCTGCACCATCAACAATAGTTGTGTTGTCTTTGTCAATGATAATAGTCTTAGCCTGACCCAGATATTCAAGGGTAACATTCTCTAACTTGTAGCCCTGCTCTTCAGAAACCATGGTTCCACCAGTCAAGACAGCAATGTCTTCCAACATAGCTTTACGACGATCACCAAAACCAGGTGCCTTAACAGCAGCAATCTTCAATGTTCCACGTAGACGGTTTACAACAAGAGTTGCCAATGCTTCACCATCAATATCTTCAGCGATAATTAGGAGTGGACGTCCTGTTTGGGAGGTCTTCTCTAGAATCGGTAAGAGATCTTTCATGGTGCTGATCTTCTTATCGTAGATGAGAATCAATGCATCTTCAAGCAAAGTTTCCATGCTTTCAGCATTGGTCACAAAATAGGGGGAGAGGTAACCACGGTCAAACTGCATACCTTCTACTGTCTCAAGGTGAGTATCCATAGTTTTGGACTCTTCAACAGTGATGACTCCATCTTTACCCACTTTATCCATGGCTTCAGCGATCAAATCACCAATAGCTTGGTCATTATTGGCAGAAATAGTACCAACCTGGGCGATCTCTTCGTTACTTTTTACACCTTTGCTGAGATTTTTTAAATAGGCAACAACTTCTAAAACACCAGCATCGATACCACGTTTGATCTCCATTGGGTTGGCACCGGCTGTAACATTCTTCAAGCCTTGCGTAACGATAGCCTGAGCAAGAACGGTTGCAGTAGTGGTTCCATCACCTGCTACATCAGATGTCTTAGAGGCAACTTCTCTGACCATCTGGGCACCCATGTTCTCACGTGGATCATCGAGCTCAATTTCTTTTGCTACAGTAACACCATCTTTAGTGATCGTTGGTGCACCAAATTTTTTGTCAATAACGACATTACGACCCTTAGGACCTAATGTGACTTTTACAGCATTTGCCAGAATATCAACACCGATCTTCAGTTTTCCCCGGGCTTCCTGGTCAAATTCAATATATTTTGCCATTTTCTTTTCTTATCCTCTCATCATTTTTAAAAATGTCAGCTTCATCTGACTTAAGTTCTATTTATAGTAAAGCTTTTTTAGCACTCTCCACTTTAGAGCGCCAAATTATGTTCAGGTTACAACGAATCAAGGGAAATGATGAATAGAAATCAGAAAGCAGAATCCAGTGAACAGAGCCCAAATAGAACTGGAAAAGTAAATATTTTCCATGATTTTATGTGAGTACAGCCGCAATGCATTGCGGCTCTAGCCAATACTAACTACCAGTACTCCCAAAACCACCAGTGCCACGTGTCGTCTCACTCAGTTCATCGACCAGTTCAAAGGTGATGGGCGATCCATCCATGGCAACCAATTGAAATAGACGATCGCCTGTATGCACAGTGTGTTCTTCAGTCTTAATATTGTCGACCATAGCAATAATCTCACCTCGGTATCCACCATCGATTAATCCAATAGAATTTGACATTCGCAGAGGGGTTTTTGAAATGCTGGATCGGGGTATTAGATAGTAAGGCTGACCGGTTCCTGTTTCACAAGAAATCTGCAATTTGAGAGGGACAGTTGCTCCTGATTGGATGGTGACATCTTCTAGGATGAAGAGATCAAGTCCGGCATCTCCAGCATGGTAATGACCATGATTTTCATATTGTTGACGAGCTTCTGGATTGTGAGGTCGAATCTTGACATGCATAATTGGATATTCCTTTAATATTTTAGTAAGTAGATCAATTTGTAGAACCAACTTTTTTGGGCTCGATTCTCCATCACCCAGCGATCTCGCCATTCTAATTCTGGAGTAATCTCAGTATATCCAAGACTTTCATAGACCGAGGAGTGAATTCGCTGACGCCAATCGTAATAATTTGGGCTTTTGGCACTGCGAAGTGGGTGAACTGCATTGGTGAGCAGGATGACAAACATCTGATTATCTGGGTCAATCCAGATCGATGTCCCTGTAAAGCCAGTATGGCCAAAACTATTTGGGCTGAGATATACACCACCTGAACTCAACTCTGAAGGGCTATCCCAACCAAGACAACGTGAACTCTCTTCCTCAAGCATATTGGCACGTTCAGTGAATAACTCAATTGTCTCCGGCTGGAAAATAATTGTATCTCCCAAACTTCCTTTATTGAGCATCATTTGAGCGAAACGAGCTAAATCTAGTGCAGTGGAGAATAGGCCGGCGTGTCCGGTGATACCTCCCAGTGAATGGGAATTCTCATCATGTACATATCCGTCAATAAACCCATATCCGCTATCCATTCTAGTGAATTCGGTGGGAACGATCCAGTCAGAAGCCTGCTGTGGTAGATATCCCGTGGTAGACATTGCTAGCGGTTTGAAAATTACACTATCGGTATATGCCTGTAAATCTTTGCCGCTAATTCTTTCAATTACTTTGCCCAGTGTGATTAGGCCAATATCAGAATATTTATATTTAGTACCAGGCAGGGTATCCAACTCAGCTTGAAACACGCTATCCAGTCGTGATTCAAGGGAAGGGGCTTCCATCTTATAAAACTGTTTAAATGGTTTCATTCCCGCCGTGTGGGTGAGGAGCTGTTTAACAGTAATCATCTTCTTCAACTCTGTATTAAGAGAGTCTGGGCCAGCAAATTCAGGTAGGTAGCTCACTACAGTTGTATCCAGGTCTAATTTGCCTTCTTCATACAGCTTCATGGCAGCAGAGGTGGTAGAAATTACCTTGGTCACGGAGGCAAGATCGAAGATATCACCACGGTAGGTATTTCGTTCTGCCGCATAAGTATGAGATCCAAAGTATTCATGTAGAAAGATCTTCCCATCCTTGGCTGCCAATAATACACCACCAGGCCAGGCGTGTTCGGCCACTGCTTGGTTCACCGCGGGCATGATCTTTCCCGGGTCTGATCCTACCTCTTCGGGAGAAACGTGGATAAGGAGCTTACCCTGGTCAATTAGGGGGACTTTTTTTGCACGTGGTTTAACTTCAATATCTGGGAATAGACTTGGTTGCGCCTCACGTTGAAGTCCAAACCCTCGTTTAGCGATTCCGGGTATGGTGACGGGAAGTGTTCCACTCATAGGAATTTTGCCCAAGAGACCGCTTACGATGCTCTCTTGCATTTCAGGCTGTGTACTGTATGAACACATATATGCCGGTATTTCCGGGAACGCTTGCATTAAATAAGGGTTTCCAAGACTGATCACTATGAGCCGATCTGTTTTTTTGGCCAATTCATGAATTAATGTAGTTTGCTTATCGATGAGCATAACTCGGTCTTTTTTCATCCGAACTCGACCAATCACATTTGAAATAACCAGGGCAGAATCAGGAATCGACTCCAAAATATTGTCATATCGTGATTGAGGATCAGAGTTATCAACTATGAAATGTTTTGAAGGCTTTATACGACGATTTAGACTTTTGGACACCTCAGTCACATTGTGATTTGATTGACTATCGTGTATATCAATAATATAAAGCGTTTCCGCTGAGTCAATCTGCAGAGGAGAGAAGGTAAAGAGGCTGTCTTTGACTAAGGTCAGTGCTTTGTTCATGATCTGTTTAGAAATATCTCTATTTTGTTTTGAGCCTAGCGTGGATTGAATTTTACTCAGATCGACAAGTTTCTTTTTGTCCAGACCCAGTTTTGATTTAAGCGTAAGTATCCGCGAAACTGATTCGTCGATACGGGCTTCGCTGATTAACCCATCTTTAACTGCCTCTTCGACATAATTTATGGATTCGATATAGTCATGATTTTGGATGATTATGTCTGTACCAGCTTTTATCGTCTGTATGAGAGCATAACGATCAGTATATCTATTGGTGATACCACCCATGGCCATGGCATCAGATATGATGGCTCCCTTAAACCCCATTTTTTTCCGTAAAATATCTTGTAGCCAGAAGGGAGAAAGGGATGAAGGTACACCGGGTTCCATCTGAAAATCTCCGGCGTCTAAATGTCCAACCATGACGAGCTCCACACCTGCATCTATCAGTGCCTGGAATGGCTTTAACTCCATGGCCCAGAGGCGTTCAGGATCACTAGGAATTGTTGCCAGAGAACTATGCGAGTCTGTCTGGGTGTCCCCATGTCCTGGAAAGTGTTTTGCAGTCGCGAGCATCCCATTTGACTGCAGACCTTCCATAAACCGTGTTGCATATAAAATGACCTGATCAGGATCTTCGCCAAAAGCGCGTGTATTGATAATTGGATTCTTTGGGTTATTGTTCACATCGATTACAGGTGCTAGGGCGAGATGGATACCAATAGCCCGACCTTCTTCCGCGGTGATCCTGCCTGCTTCGTAGGCTAATTCAGGGTCACCGGTTGCCGTAAGGGCCATAGGCCAGGGAATAGCTGTTCCTTCTTTGAAGCGTGCTTTAATTCCGTATTCCAGATCAGCTTCAACCAGGATGGGTACACGGGAGCGTGACTGCATCTCATTCAGCAAGGCATGTGCAGAGCCCACATCGCCACCCCAAACATGCAGTGTACCAATACCATCAGTATTCAGGATCTCTTCGATCTCCTGCCATTTTGGGCTATTTGATGGCATATAATCCAAACGCATGTGATAGACCATCATTTGGGAGATCTTCTGACGCAGGGTCAGCTTCTTCATAGTTGACCTTGCCCAGGAGCTGGATTCTATCTCCTGGGTTTGAGTTGTACAACTCAATAGGATCAGATTAATTAGGAGACCGAGAATTACTGGTTTGATCGACTTCATTTTTACGTCCATGTTAAATTGATTGTGCTATGTCAGCTTTACTAGAAGTGGGTGAAGGGCTGGATATCATCTGCAAGAGCTATAATTAGTTCTTCGTGGACGCTGGAAAGTTGGAGTCCTCGGCGGCCCATCACTTTTTTTGTAGTCAGGATAGCCTTATCAAGATCATGAGTGCCATTGCCCCATGAAAATGAGGGGATGGCTCTTGGAGGAAAATCATTATGAATCACATTTGAGAATGGACCGATCAGTGTTCCTGTATTAATTCGAACACCAATTGCAGTTTTACTGTGATCACCAATGATGGCCCCGAGAAACTGACGGTCCGTGTCATAATTATTGCCATCCCAGGAAACTCGAATAGGCTGATAGTTATTCTTCAGGTTACTATTGTTAGTGCCGGCGCCAAGATTGATCCACGAGCCAAGAATAGAATCACCCAGGTAGCCAGAGTGACTTTTGTTAGAATAAGGATGGATAATAGACCCTTTTATTTCGCCACCCAAATTACAGACACGGCCTACAGTAGTGTGCCTGATAGATGTTGAAGGTTTGAGTGAGCTTCGTTTGCCAATATACAGGGGGCCTTCTAATGAACAAAAGGGTCCAATTTGGCAATCTGCATCAATGATGATGGGGCCTTGACTGGCATCCATGTGTACAAAATTACTTATTTGAGCTGTATTGTGGATGAAAATATCCTTTTCGCCCAAGGTTGAGATTCCTGCATTGATCTTGGGCAGGTATTGGTTCTCTGATTTCCAAAGTTCCATATCAAACTCGATTGCTTCAGAGATTAGATCTAGATAGTCCCAAATCCAGATAGGGAGATTATCAAGTTGATCATCGTCGAGTTCCGCGTGTTTTAGCTTCTGCAAGTCATGGTGAAAATTACTCGAATATTGTATCTTTTGAGCAGATTTAGCAGCAATTAAAATACCATCTTTATACAATGATAAATTTTGCTCATTTTCCATGAGTGACATGATCTTCGGGAATAACCACGCGGGAATTGACGCATTCAAGAAAAGCGTATCTTTATTTGAAGTTTGGTTAATAGAAAGGTTCGGGTGACGTTCTTCATGATCTTTGGCAAGGATTGGCCGAATCCATAACTGAACATCGCTGTTTTGACCGTATAGTTCGATTGTACGCTCCAGGTTGGAATAAATGCCATACCTTAACTCGGCCACAGACCGTAGATAGGTCAATGGGGCAAAGGATGCTAAATTGGCGGGTTCAAAGAGAATGAGGGTTGACATATTATTTTTCCGATCTCTGAATGTTTCACTAATATTTCAGTGTGCCAGCGATACATTTGTACAATCAGCGATATTTCTGCTGATTTAATGTACTTTAATCTAAACTGACCATCTATTGAATCAATGCACAAAGCACTGGTCATAGTAAGTTAATTAAATTAACTTACTGGCCAGTTTTTCATATACATTGGAGATTATTAGATTCCTTTTACAAACTGGATAAAGCTTGTAAAAGGAACGTTTTAGCCTAGGAACCGGAGAAATCCATGAGAAGATCCAACTTTCACTTTGTTCGTCAGATAAATGAGATATCTGTCTTAAAAATCATCAGAGATAAGGGACCTATCTCACGCTCCGAGGTTGCCAGAGAGATGGGAGTTTCGAAAGTCGTCATAGGTGGCATTGTTAAACGCATGCTGGAGACAAACATCCTTTTTGAGATCGGCAAAGGACTTTCAACAAATCAGGGTGGTAGACGTCCCGTCATGTTAGAATTCAACGCAGATGCCGGCCTTGCCGTTGGTATTGAATTACATTTGCATAGTGCAACTATCCTTGTCACAAATATGAATGCCGAAGTACTTCACGAACGGGTTGTGAATTTTCAGGATAACTCAAATCCCCAGGCAATTCTACAGCGTATCGTAAAGATTATTCAAAAGATGGTGGGAGACGAGGAGAAAATGGGAGCCATCCTCGGGGTTGGCCTTGCTTTGCCCGGAGTAATTA
>CAZOBQ010000136.1:0-7037 GCA_964578155.1 uncultured Lentisphaeria bacterium | reverse complement strand
TTATGGGAACATGCTCTTTTTTGAATACTAGAAATACAGATAGAATAAGTACTAACTCCAGAGCAATTTTTGGAATATTTACCATAAATTATTTCCTTTCTTCTACCTAAGGTGCCAGGCTTGAGCCCTCCTGCACAATGCTTTGGAGGACTTGGCCGCTTCGCCTGTTGAATGCTTCATTTTCATGTTGTCAGTTCATGAGCTTACTATACTTATTCAATGCTTGCGATAGAAGCGGTCTGGCATCCTGGATTACCTTTGAACGCCATTTTTCTGAAGCAGGATAATAGCCCTCTAAATAGCGGGCTTTTACATCAGCCATAGTTTGAGCTGATTTGTAGCCGTACTGGACACCCTGGTTCTCGACTATCACATTATGTAGTGCCCTGATTGATCCCATGGTCGTCTTTGTGTCTAACGTTCCAAATTCAAATGTCATGGTCATGTAATCTTTTTCCGGGATGATGGTTTCCAGATAAGAGGCAAATGATCCAGTGACAGTATAGAAGTCATCCGAATCCCCCCAATCGATTGAATTGCCAGCAAAGATTGCTTCTATTCTGGCCTTTTTCTCCGAATCTTTTAAGGGGTCTGGAAATAGATGAAGCGTACCGTTCGTGCCATACCCGGTGTGTAGATCAATGCTGAATACTGTTTCATATGGTTCGGCAATATCTTGAACCAACTCTGCAACAGCTATAACAGGAGCTTCAAGTGCTTTCCCTCCAAAATACACCCCTTTTTCAAACTGATACTGGCCCTGTAAAACAGCCTGCCTGAGTACACCCATGGATTTCTTTGCTATCTGCCCGACTGCAGTGAGATGAAAGAACATGTTGTCAAACCCGGTAAGATTGACCACTTTTTCCGGATTAAGAAAAAGGTTGAGCTCAGCGTAACCACTATTTACAGAGCTATAAAGATCAGGGGTGTTTGAGCTGTTTCGGTTGAGGTCGATGTTGTTTTCGGTGAACCTCCGATTGTTCTTGAAACCATATGGGTTTACAGCATGGATAAGCAAAACTCCCATGTCTTCCAGATATTGGTCATCTATGAGCTCTTTAAGGAACATCTGTTGTATTGCGCTGCCGGCATAACCCTCAACCCCGTGAACAGCAGAGGTCAGGATCAACAGGCGCTTGGGTGCTTTGTGCGCAGGAATGTAGCACCAGTCAATGGTAAGATTGGTGTCTGTTGGACTATCAACTCTGATCGATGAAAGCTCAACATGCTCATAACGGTTCTTCACATCATCAGCGGCTCGAATAAATTCATTTCTGCACTCACTATATGATTCCCGGAAGTAACTCAGATTAACTGGATCAGGCTCCATGTCGATTGCCTGTGGAGTATAAGCATTGAACTGATAGCTTGTAATTCCAATAACCAGAATAACCATAAGTAGCACTCCAGCACCAAATATCTTCAAAACAGTTTTCATAAGAACCTCATTTTTTTGTGTTTCAGGGAATTTATCCGCCTTCGCAAAATACAACTGGATAGGCCATGGATAAATGCTTTTCATCTCCCCTGGGAATCCATTCCACCACAAGAGATAGGTCAGCTTGCTCCCCCGCAATATGCGGGGTAAGTTTACCGGTCGTAGTTCCACAGGAACGTAGACTGGCCTTTGTTAGGTAGATTCTTGTTCGCTCTGACGCTTACTAATCATCATCCCTGTTTGATAGGTTGAAAGAAAAATGAATAAAAATGGAATCCACGTTCCAACAGGGCTTAAGAACATGTCTAAATTCCGATTTATCACTAATGCTACCAAAAAGAAATCCATTAAAATGATGATCGATAAAAATATGATCCCCGTTTGAATGGGAGAAGTGTAATTCAATTTTGTGAAGTAGAATAATGAAATCAACGTAAATATTATTGGGGCACCAATTAGATGAATTACCAATGTCGTTTGCATATCTATTAATGCCATCCCGACAAACATAATAGTTCCACAAAGAGCCCATCCGAATAATCCCAACAGGATAAGCACTAGTCCCTGCCTCAATTCTAAATGACTCATCTTTACCTCCATCTCATTTCTCTGTATGTGAGTCAGCTTGCTCCCCCGCAATATGCGGAGTAAGTTTACCGGTCATAGTTCCACAGGAACGTAGACTGGCCTTTGTTAGCAATAAATAATCCGATCAGTTCGGTCTCATTTCTTCAATGAAATCAGCTCTAACCCAGTACATATTTCCAGGTCCACCCTGAATTTTCGATTCATTTATTTCAGATACTCTGCTGCTATTAAAAAATAGATATTTTCCATCATGGGTCACATATGGACTCTCTTCTTTTGCTGGTGTATTGATGCTTGGCCCAAGATTTTTTGGTTTTGTCCAACCTCCGGATGCGTTTTTGTAGCTTATGAACAAATCACTGAGACCTTGACCTCCGCGGAAGGAAGAGTAGATGATGTAGCTCTCATCAGGGGCAACAAAGGGGGAATGCGAGGGCTGTTTGGAGTCAAATTCTTTAATCACAATCGGCGGGGAGTATTGGTGGTTTACGTATTCAGAGAAATAGATCTTAGTTTGAGGCTTGTATCTTGTCCCAGTTCTCACACTCAAATACATATTCCCAGAAGCGCTCACAGATCCGATAGCATGGCGGTTGCCAAAATTGATTGTTTCGCCGAGGTAGATTGGCTCTGACCAACCAGTTGCTCTACGTTCAATATACCAGATATCTCCATCGCCTTGGTGCAACCTTGTTTGTCCTTCGGTAATCGGTTTATCGCTAGTAAAATATAACTTGTTGCCATCTGGGGAAAGAAATGGGTACAAGTAATGATAATTGTCATCTAGGGGTGCTTTCTGAATATCAGACCAAATTCCGCCGTTTTTCTTAATACACCATATTTTTGCAGGATACATTCTTCCAAACCACATTTCATTCCCATCAGGTGTTATCATCACAGCGCTATGTTCCAGCTTCGTTGAAATATAACCTTTTGAAAACAACTCAGGTTTATTCCCTGGAAGAGCTTGACCTAAATAGTCACATTCATAGGTCGCTTCATCTACAATCTGAGAATACCCAATACAGGTGATGATACTCAGCATGCATATTCCGACAAATTTATTCATATCCTAATAACCTAGTATTCTCTACATCGTCAGTGGAATTATGATCCCGAGGGCAATGAGAACAAGTTGAAGAATTAACATTCGTTCTAAAGTTGTTGCAATACGGTCTAAGTGTTTATTTGTTTCAACTTCTAATCGATGCTCAGCAAATTCAACGGATGGCGATTCAAATAATAAAGATGGATCAGAAAAATAGGAATAGAAAGCCGCAGAATCTGCTGTTGGTCCTAGTAATTCAGCTCCTGTTTTAAATAATATCTTATCTATAACAGCATGAGGGATTGGTGATTCTACACCATTTTCCATGCTTAAATATAAGGTCCCATGTTCAGATCTTAAAATCGTGCCCTGGAAAGGATTCCCATTGACTATCACTATATCATTGTAGTGAATTTCTGTGGAGTCAGGCCAGAGTAGTGGACTGCCACGCAGCGGAATAGCATCTCCAGACTGAGCAGATAAACTCATGGTTATAATTAGCGTTATTAAAATTGGTTTCATGACTCCTCCGTTGAAATAATCATTTTTAATTCCCCATAATTATTGCCATTTTTGTAAAGCTAACCCTTTCAGAATGTCAGCACCAAGCGTCAATTATACCCACGATCATCATTCTTTCCTGAGAAACCAACCAGAATGTATCCTGCCAGCATACCCCCAAGGCAATCCACCACCTACAGATACCAGCATTATTCCAGATTCATCTGACATATACACCATCGACAAAAACAAGGTATCACCACTAATCTCAAACAAATATGGGTCGGCTAATGTAGACGAATCAGCGGCAGAGAAATAAATAGTATCTTCTCTGATGTCATAATCCCCAAACCACTGGCTTCTAGCACCATGCCACCAGAGTTGGCTAGGGACTGGAGGACTCACGTTTATGGTGAAAACCTCTGAAAGAAACTCAATCTCTGCAGTACATCTTATCATACTTGTGTCGGCAACCCCCTCAATTACTATGTCGGGACGATATTCATATTCAAATTGACTATTCCACGAACCTAGTAAAGGATTCAACTCTTCTTTTTGGGATGTATCCTCACATCCAAGGAAAAATGATAATAGAATTAGAATAGGAATGGATTTTGTATTTTTCATCTTATTCTCTTTTTTCTGATGTTGGGTATAACGCTTTTGGCTTAAGCTGCTTTCTATACCAGACTCGCTTTGTGCGTTAATTCTATCCATCCACATCATTATCAATTTCGATTCCCTTCTAGAGGGTCAACTTGCTCCCCCGCAATATGCTGGGTAGGCCTTTGTTAGGCTGGTATTGACTCATCTTCTTTCCATAGCGCTGGCAGGCTTAATTCGTTGAAAGATTGATTCTTTACTTTATTATTCATTAATCGAGATTTCAGCTACCATGATACCATCAACAAAAGTAAGACTTCCAAATGAGAACATATAGGGTTGATTCGAATTTGCTCCGAACGTAATGAGATTGCCGGTTGCAGGATTCTCGGATCTCGCGATTATTCCTGAAAGATCAATCTCAGCGTTAGGTGCAATCGTTGTATCTAGTGCGATAGGGTACGGATAACTACTAAAGTGATTATTTATCATGAATGGGATACTCACATTACCAGAGTTTGTAAGAATCACCGAATCAAACGAGGCGTTGGTGAAATTATTATCATAAACCAGAATAAAAGAGTCATAATCACTATGCCATTGGTATATAACTGCCGTAATGTAATTTTCGATTGGAAGTCCAGAGACAAGAAGGTTTAAAACAGCCCCCATTTTTGTGCCGCTAACAGAATAACTTAGCGTGTTTGCAACGGTTTCTTTTTCGATATCGTTAAAGAGTAATGTATCCCCAAAAGCCCATATAGTATCAGCTGTTTCATTAGAATAAATAACTGAATCCATCAGAGCCACAATTTGAGTATCATTGATTACAGAGTGAGTAAAAGGGATTAATTGATAATTATATGAAACAGAAAGAGTATCATAAAAATCTCCGACCTCCATTTCAAGCATGGAGCCAACACCACTACTTGGGAGTACATGCGGTTCAGTAAATGATACAATTGGAGTCGTGGATAGCCCACCTTTGGGAGCATCAAGTAAACCGATTGTACTTGGAAATATTTCAAGATTAGTAGCACTAAATTGGATGTCATAAATCTCTAAATTACCCGTATTCATAACAATATAACTGATCTTTTTTGTAGCCGTAATTTCCCCAAAATTAATGTCTGATCCATCAACAGATTTAGAAAGTGTTTCCCCATCTCCGATTTTAACCAAAGATATTTCCGCCGAAGGAACAAATTGTATGAGGGGGCTCGTTTCTACATCTGGTGCATTCACAACTTCAGTGGGAGAATTCTGAGTGCAAGATGATATGCAAACAACCACCCATAAAATGGTTAGTGACGATAATAATAAGTTCTTCATGAATCCTCCTATATTCAGCCTAACGACCCCGCGCTTCTACTGCGAAGGCTGCATTACGTTGGTATTCTTCATCGCTACCATGATCCGTCTTGCTATCCTGTAAACAATAATAGGTCTTCTGATTATAATGGAAGCCTATGCCTCTGTTTACCCTCCACTCCTCAATCACAGAGAAACGGGACTTTCTGTGGATCACCATAACTCCGCAAGAAGACGATGAACATTCTTGGAATTCCAATAATTTGTGTGACTTTTTAGAGGGTTCCATGCGACCTTCAAGTGAAAATCTTTTACAGAAGAGCTTTCTTCCACCATCGGTTCTACAGGGAAAGAAATCGGGTCATACTTATTCCAAATATTTACCCAACGCGGGTTATCTATCGCATCACCAGCGTCAGCAAAACCAAGTGATGCCAATGATACCCGGTTGCCATCATACGCAAGATCCCGAATTCTCTGATCCCTTCGCAGCGCCATCATTGCTACAGGAGAGCCCATAGTGATCAATCGTTTCAAAGTCAATCGTCTGTCGTCTTTAAGTGATTTTAATCTCATCAAACTATCGATAACGTCACGGCTATCGTCAAAAACAGCATCTATTTTTCTGTAGCCACCACCTTCTTGCTTCCTCTGTTTCTGGGCAACTGAGATCTCCTTGTCTAACCCTGTCTTTTGCTCTATCAATTCCTCCATGGATAATTCATCAAGGAAGGGTAGCAGATCCAAAGCAATAACCGACCCAGCGCTATGCCCAATTAGAGTTAATGAGACTTGAGCGCTAGGATCATCAAGAACATCTCTCAGACGGCTTGCAATCTGGTGACATATCCTTCTCTTAATCGAATGTCCCCCATCGGATGATACGTAGTAGAAGACATCAGAGAGGCCGTACAGAGCTAGCTTACGGATCGACTGTTGAGGGATTAAGGTTATCCAATAGCTATCTTTTATGGCCTGGATTACTCTTTGTCCCAACTGATGTTGAGCATCCTTTAGCCTATGGCCAGCACCAAGGTTTTGGGCATCAGTTTCTTGAAATTCCCACCCCCATTCGGTGAAACAGTAGTCAACTTGATTCCATGCTTTCTGTCTGCTTTCGTCACGAATGAATCTTGAAATTCCATTTTTCAACTTCTCGTATTCGCTCTGATGGGAGATTTCTATCTTGCGTTGGCGAACTTGATCGGTTAATCGTTCCACCTTTCTTTCGTCAGCAAAAGTAGCCAATTTTTCATCTGGTGAAATTCCATGTATATAAATCACGACTTCATGGTCCATTATGATTCTTCCTCCCCCTGAATTCCGAGAGATTCCGTAAAGTGTTTTCTCTGATCGATTCGTGTATTCAATTCTATGCCTTGGAGTTCCATGTTTTACTCTCCTAGTTCATGCTAACGATCCTGCGCTTGAGCTGCTTACCGAAACGATACTCGCCCCTAGATTAAACCACACTGAGTCGAAGCTGGACTCTGAGCTTGCCGAAGAGCGCGTAGACTGGTCAAAGATCACGTGTGTCTTCTTCAT
>CAZOBQ010000135.1:0-7041 GCA_964578155.1 uncultured Lentisphaeria bacterium | reverse complement strand
ATCTTCAGGTAATCCGTAATGTATCGTTGTTGAAGGATTAAAGGGGTTGGGGTAATTGTCATTCAATTCAAAAGTAGTTGGGATTAACTCTCCCACTGTAATGAAACCATTGGTCAAATCATGATATACTTTTTCACCTTGATAATTAACATCTGCGAGACGATAACTATAGGTCTTACCCCCCTTAATTTCTTCATCCATAAAGCTATAGTTTGTTCGTTTGGTTGAGCTACCCTTACCTTCCATGGAGGAGTGAGTTAGAAAGCTCCCAATCTCTTGCCAATTTTCATCTTCGGATTCTTGACGTTCCAAGATGAATCCCAAATTCTCAATCTCAGACTCAGTAATCCATTCAAGCTTGATTGTGTTCTTTTCCTGTCTCGCTGCGAATAAAGAGAGCTCTACAGGGAGAGAGTTATCACCGGTTGAGCCCAGCAATAGAAAATCACCAGCTTCAGTTGGGTCATAAGTATCTGAACTCACGGTGGAGTCTGAATAGGCTGAATTTCCAAGATTGAAATATTCACCAGTCTGGGTAGTGGATCTGGCTACCACTAACGTTGCCGGAGTTTGTACACTATCATCAGCACCAAAAGTAATCTTGGCAGAGGCAACATTCCCCACGGTTCCAGAAGTGACCGATGTCTCGTAATATCGAATAAGAGAAATGGCATTAAGTGTGAGTGTATTTCCACCGGTTGCAGCATTAAAGAGCTCTGCTTTCATGACCTGCGAGCCTGAGCTGGAAAGACTGATATCCAGGGGACGATAGCTTGCGTCCTTACCTAATGGGAAGGTCTTATTGATAGTTCCGGATGCTGGCCAGGTGTTGGACATGGGGCCATTCACAAAACTTGAATCGGAACCACCAGAGATGCTTGAGCTGCTACCCATGGTTAACAGGTTGGTATCAGTTGTGGTTAGTAAGCCATCTGTCATGGTGAGGGTGCCATTTACTGTGATGGCCTGACCCAAAGAAAGATCTGTACTTTTATTTACGATCAGGTTACCAAAACTGCTGGGGCGACTGGAGCTCACTGTTTGAGCTGTGCTGCTATTGAATTCATAGGTAGAGGCTGCATTGAAACTGAAAGCATTCACCGTGTAAGTGTCAGCATCGAGATAGGCATCTTTGAAATGGCCATTCGTTCCCATAGTGAAGGTCCCATCCACCTGAAAATGATCTGCATGGTTTGCACCATCATCAGAAATGACTGTGCCGGAAGTTAGGGTGAAATTATTACCAACAACAATACCCCGACCAGTGGCGTTGGCGAAAATAAATTCATCGCCAGGGTTACCATTCAGAGTCAGGTTCCATACTTCAACATCATAATTACTAGTAATAGCGACAAGATCTGCTGTTCCATCTAAGGAAGCATCCATGACCACAGTACCACCAGTGACCGTCCAATTATCAGCACTATTCTTAAAATTATTCCCTACAGTGAGAACAAAAGTACCACTCATTGTACCGGTAACATTATTATCAGAGAAGAAACAATCACTAGCTACATCAATGGCCCCACCAGAAAGAGATATTGTCCCTTTTGCATCGACGGCTCCGCCTCTTTTCCAGGAACCTGCAATATCCAGAGTACCACCGGCAATATCTACAGTACTACCTGACTCTGTCTGAAAATTGCCTCCAATATTTACTGTGCCACCATTTAAATCGAAAAGACCAAGACTGTATACACTAATATCTTTATCAGAAGCAGTGGTAATCGTTCCGGCATCTACAAGTAAGATCCCTGTGACGTCAATATCATCTGCAGGTGTTAGGACTGAAGATCCACTTAAGGCCACTTTTCCACCGGATGGGATAGTGAGTAAACCCCCAATATCTACTGAACCGCCATTCACATCTAAAAAGCCACCACTGTTTACAATGATATTCATGCCTGATGCTGTGGTGATACTTCCGGAATCAAGTTGCAAGGTATCCTCTATAGTAAGATCACCAGCGGTAGTTAATGAAGCAGTACCGCCCATCGTAACCTGCGCGCTATTGGAAACAGTGAGCGCACCACTAATTGCTAGCAATCCTCCATTCAAATCAAGCAATCCACCGCTATTGATACTAAAATCTGTGCCTGATGCTGTTGATACAGTTCCAGCATCGATCTGCAGGGTTCCGGATAGAGACACATCATTGCTTGGGTCCAGTGTACCACTGGTACTGATGGTCACCATCGCGCCACTTGCAATTGTGAGGTTGATACAGGAGGCTGCTTCATTGATATCAGGATAATTACTCAAACTTCCAGGAATGATCACATTGTCAGAGGATGATGGTACACCCACATCCCAGTTAGCAGCCGTGGCCCAATCTGTATCAGTTGATCCATCCCAGGTGTAGTTAATGGCAAAATTTCCACTGGTCGCCAGAAGTAATAATTCGCCGGCTTCTGTTGGATCAAAAGTATTTGAGGTCACCGTGTTTGCAGTATTGGCTGACATACCCAGAGATACGTATGTTCCGGTTAAAGTTGTGGACTGACCCACCAGAAGTTCACTTGAGTTTGAGACATTGTCATCATCTCCATAAGTGATCTTAGCGGTGGCCACACTACCAATGGTTCCCGTGGTCACGCTGGTCTGGTAATAACGAACCGTTGAGATGTCACCTAGACTGCCCTTGCTCCCACCAGCATCAGCATTAAAAAGTTCTGCTTTCATCACTTGAGAAGCGGAGCTGGAGAGACTGATATCCAGAGGACGATAAGTTGCATCCTTGCCCAGCGGGAAGGTCTTGTTGATAGAACCTGAGGCCGGCCAGGTACTGGACATGGGACCATTCACGAAGCTGACATCGGATCCGCCGGAAACACTTGAAGTACTTCCCAGAGTTAAAAGATTCGTGCTAGTGCTTGTCAGGATTCCGTCTGTCAGGGTCAAGTCACCATTGACTGTAATAGCCTGAGCTAAGCTAACACCACTTGAATTATTCATAGTCAGATTACCATAGCTGGCAGAACGACTGGAACCCAGGGCTTGAGCAGTTGTACTATTTAATTCGTATGTAGAAGCTGCATTAAAACTGAAAGCATTCACGGTGTAGGTATCGCCATCCAGATAAGCATCTTTGAAATGACCATCCGCTCCCATAATGAAGGTGCCATCTACCTGAAAGTGATCGGAGTGATTGCTGCCATTGTGGGTGATGACGGTTCCAGAGGTCAGTGTGAAGTCATTCCGGACAATAATTCCAAGATCATCGAGATTAGATAGGTCGAACACATCCGTAGGGGTGGACGAATTAATAGTCAGATTCCAGACCTCAACATCATAACTAGTATTGGAGCGAAAAATAGTTGCTCCCCCATCAAAAGAGGCATCCATGGCCAGTGTACCTCCGGTGACCGTCCAGTTGTTAGTATTGTTTTTAAAATTATTACCAACAGTCAAAACAAAAGAGCCACTCATGATACCGGTGAGGTTAGAGCCGTCAAAGAAACAGCTATTTGCTACATCAATGGTTCCACCGGATAGAGTGATCGTTCCTCGGGCGTTGGTCTCATCATTTCTCGACCAGGAGCCAGTAATATCAAATGTTCCGCTCGAAATATCCGTCGTACTTCCAGCCTCGGTATTAAAGTCTCCGCCCACAGTTACATCCCCACCATTCAGATCAAAAACACCACCGCTGTTTATGGTCATGGACATTCCGGAGGCCGTTGTAAGGGTTCCCGCATCTATTTGCAAGGTTCCTGTGATATCGATTTGATCGTCTGTTGTCAGAGTTGAGGTCCCACTTGTATTTACTGTGCCACCAGAGGCGATAGTTAGAGCACCGCCATCATCAAGGGTGCCGCCATTTAGGTCAATGAAACCACCATTGTCGACAAAAATATTCACACCTGAACTTGTGATAACTGTTCCGGCATCTATGCGTAAAGTATCGGAGACACTAATGCTATCTGAAGTCGTAAGGGCAGCAGTTCCACCCACAGTCACTTTACCACCACTTGATATGGCCAGACCTCCGCCGGCATAAAACGTCCCGGCATTGAGGTCAAGTAGTCCGCTGCTGTTTACAAGAATATCTTTCCCTGAAGCGATCGTTACCGTTCCAGCATCCACCTGCAGGGTTCCTGTTAATGAAACATCACTACTGGGCGAGAGCGTTCCACCTGAGCTGAGAGTTATCATACCACCGCTCTCAATGGTCAGGTTAATACAGACGGCAGCTTCATTGATATCAGGATAGTTGGAGAGACTGCCGGGAATGATGACGTTTTCAGCTAAAGAAGGGACACCTACATCCCAGTTTGATGCAGTTGCCCAATCCGTATCAGTGGCACCGGTCCAGGTATAGTTGGCAGCAAAATTTCCGCTGGTCGCTAATAGTAAGAACTCCCCCGCTTCCGTTGGATCAAAAGCATTTGAGGTAACTGTTGAGGCTGTATTGGCTGACATACCCAGACTAACATAGGTTCCTGTGAGCGTTGTGGACTGTCCCACTAGCAGTTCACTGGTGTTGGTGACATTGTCGTCACCACCAAAGGTGAGCTTGGCTGTGGCCACACTTCCAATGGTGCCAGTGGTCACGCTGGTCTGGTAATATCGAACCGTTGAGATATCACCCAGACTACCTTTACTACCACCGGCATCTGCGTTAAAGAGTTCCGCCATCATGACCTGAGAGCCAGCAGTTGAAAGACTGATATCCAGAGGACGATAAGTTGCGTCTTTTCCGAGAGGGAAGGTCTTGTTGATGGATCCGGAGGCTGGCCAGGTATTGGACAGGGGTCCATTCACAAAACTTGAAACTGAACCACCAGAAACGCTCGATGCACTTCCCATGGTGAGTAAATTAGTGTTGGTTGTGGTGAGGAGACCACTGGTTAGGGTCAGAGCCCCGTTGACAGTGATAGCCTGTCCTAGGGAAACACCACTTGAATTATTTATGATCAGGTTGCCATAGCTGGCAGAACGACTGGAACCCAGAGTTTGAGCAGTTATACTGTTTAATTCATAGGTGCTTGATGCATTGAAGCTGAAAGTATTGACCGTGTAGGTGTCCGCATCGAGATAAGCGTCTTTAAAATGACCATCAGCACCCATGCTGAAGGTGCCATCCACCTGAAAGTGATCGGAGTGATTGATTTCATTATCGATAATGACTGTTCCAGAAGTCAGAGTGAAGTTATTTCCAATAATGACACCATTCCCGGTGAAGTTAGCGAAGAGAACTTCATGGGCAGGATCGGCGGTATTGATGGTCAGATTCCAAACTTCTAAGTCCACTGCAGCGTCAGTGGTATAAAATTTCGATGCAGTATCATAAGAGCCATCCATAACCACAGTCCCACCAGTAACTGTCCAATCATCAGTAGTATTTCTAAAAATATTTCCTACAGTTAGAACAAAAGTACCGCTCATGGTGCCAGTGATTCCAGTGGAGGCAAACGAGCAGTTTTTACCTACATCGATGGTACCAGCAGAAAGCGTGATAGTCCCAGCAGCCGTGTAGGAGGACGCTCTATTCCATGAAATACCAATGTCCAGCGTACCACCGGAGATATCCGTTGTACTTCCGATTTCTGTACGAAAATTTGCACTAGCATTGACGGTACCACCATTCAGATCAAAGCTCCCGCCATTCAGAACATTGATATTCATGCCTACTGCCGTGGTCAAAGTCCCGGCATCAACTTTCAAAGTACCGGTGATATCGATATCACCTGCAACGGTAAGAGCAGCACTCGTACTAATAGTTACTGTTGCTCCGCTGGCAATTGCCAGGCTGAGGGCGCTAGCAGTTTCATTTACGTCTGGGTAATTGCTGAGACTCCCGGGAACGATAACATCATCGGTAATTGTGGGTACACCGGCATCCCAGTTAGCGGATGTGGCCCAGTCTGTATCGGTGGAACCATCCCAGGTAATGGTAGCTGCAAAAACATTCGAGACGAATGTCAATATAATGATGATTGATATGGTCTTTAATCGATGCAACATATAACCTTTAATATATATGGTATCTCATGCTCCGTAAGGGTTTTGGGAGATTCTTAACTCTCCTGGTGACAAAAATCACAAGGTAATTATTACCTTGTGATTGAGGGGTGCTGTGTGTTCTATCTCTATAGATTTCCTATATATAGTCAAAGACTATGCCGTGAATGACATCAAGACATATCATATTGTATATATTACTTTTATCAACTTATTTTAAGTAACAGGAAATACGGCTTATGCAACAATTGCATGACATAGTTTGCACAAAATGTCAGAATTATATGACAATTTATATCATCTAATATTTGATAATCATATCGTTGTTTGAGCAGTATTCATAAATGGAATGTTTTATGGATATGTTCAATTGGAAATTGCTTTCTAAAGCAACAAACTATTTAACGAGAACTATCCGTTTGACATCTACAAATTTCTGAGAGTGGATACATAGGAGGTAGATACAGCACTTGATGACCCAATATTTATATCTGAGCTATAACTCGCTTGAGCTTATTCCTCACCTTCGCAGCAATAGCCGTCACACCAGAGTTATTGGTCGCTCCTATAGTTACTATGGGATCCACAACTGAGACAACTGTCTTCCCAGCATCGTTGACGTAAACGATACTGTTGCATGGAAGCATGAGACCTATTTGCTCCTCGATTGATAGGGCGTTTTGAGCGAAACTAGGATTGCAGGCGCCCAAGATCTTGTAGGGTTTAATATCTGCGTCAAGTTTGTTTTTTAGGGTTTTCTGTAAATCGATCTCAGTTAATACACCAAATCCTTCTTTTTGAAGTTCCTGTATTAACCGTTCGATGGCTTGTTCGTAATCATAATCGACTACTTTACTAATTCCGTAATTGAGTGATTTAATGTTTCCCCCTGAATGATCGAACGATATAATGCTTATCTAAGAAGTGTGATGCGCTGAATCTGACTATTAGCACCAGAGCTTAAACGAACGAGATAAACTCCAGAACTCTGAGGAGTGCCACTAAAATCCATTCCATCCCATTGAAAAGGATGATCACCAGAACCATGATAACCCTCTGTGATGGTTCTAACCAGCC
>CAZOBQ010000134.1:0-7118 GCA_964578155.1 uncultured Lentisphaeria bacterium | reverse complement strand
ATGATCTCAGTTACGACACCAGCACCTACAGTATGGCCACCTTCACGAATTGCGAAACGCAACTCAGTCTCCATAGCAATCGGCTGGATCAACTCGATCGTCAAGTTTACGTTATCACCGGGCATTACCATCTCTGTTCCCTCGGGAAGAGTGGCTACTCCGGTTACATCTGTTGTACGAAAATAGAACTGAGGACGATATCCCTGGAAGAATGGAGTATGACGTCCACCTTCTTCTTTTTTAAGGATATAGATCTTAGCCTTGAACTTCGTATGAGGGGTTACTGAACCAGGTTTGATACAGACCATACCACGTCTCAACCATTCCTTGTCAACTCCACGAAGCAATAGACCAACATTGTCGCCAGCCATTCCGCTATCAAGCAGTTTACGGAACATCTCTACTCCGGTAACTGTTGTCTTCTTACTCTCTTCGGTGATTCCAATGATCTCAATCTCTTCACCAACCTTCACAACACCACGCTCGATACGACCCGTTCCTACTGTTCCACGACCGGTAATTGAGAATACATCCTCAACTGGCATCAGGAATGGCTTCTCTACATCGCGCTCTGGTTCTGGGATAAAGGTGTCAATTGCGTCCATCAGTTCCATAATAGAAGCTGTCTTGGAATCATCTTCAAGATTACTTAATGCTTCCAGTGCTGATCCACGAATGATCGGGGTATCGTCACCAGGAAAATCATATTCATCCAGAAGTTCACGAAGTTCCATTTCAACCAGGTCTAATAACTCGTCGTCATCTACCTGATCTACTTTGTTCATATAAATGACCATGGAAGGTACGTTTACCTGACGGGCAAGCAGTACGTGCTCACGGGTCTGAGGCATGGCACCATCAGCTGCTGATACTACCAGGATAGCTCCGTCCATCTGGGCGGCTCCTGTGATCATGTTCTTAATGTAATCAGCGTGACCAGGACAATCTACGTGAGCATAGTGACGATTCTCTGTCTCATACTCTACGTGGGCTGTCGCAATCGTGATTCCACGTTCACGCTCCTCAGGAGCGTTATCAATACTGTCAAATGAACGAACTTCACTCAAACCTTTAGCGGCTAATACCTGTGTAATAGCGGCTGTTAATGTTGTCTTACCATGATCAACGTGACCGATAGTACCAACGTTAACGTGTGGTTTATTTCGTTCGAATTTTACTTTTGCCATTTTCTATTTCCTCCAGGCCTGCTTTATTCGCCTTAAGATTTCTCAAATACTTTTTCTGCAATATTATTGGGTACTGCCCCATAGTGATCGAACTGCATACTGAATACAGCCCTGCCCTGAGTCAAGGATCTAAGATCCGTTGCATACCCAAACATTTCGGAAAGCGGAACAAAGGCATTTACAACCTGTGCATCCTTACGAGGAACCATCCCTTGTACTTTCCCGCGACGTGAGGATATGTCTCCCATCACATCACCTAAATATTCTTCAGGAACCACGACCTCAACAGCCATACTTGGCTCCATTAATCTAGGACCAGCTTTTTTACAAGCTTCCTGAATGGCCATGGATCCAGCGATCTTAAATGCCATTTCGGAAGAATCTACATCGTGGTAACTTCCATCATAGAGTTCAACACGAACATCCATAAGAGGATAACCAGCCAGGACACCATTCTTTAGGGCTTCCTGCATACCTTTATCAACAGCGGGGATGTATTCACGCGGAATAGCACCACCAACAATTTTATTCTCGAAGTGATAGCCTTTGCCAGACTCATTCGGTCCAACCCTGATCATTACATGGCCGTATTGACCCTTACCACCAGTTTGACGTGAGAACTTGGTATTCTGCTCAACATCTTTGGTGATAGTCTCGACATAGGCAACCTGTGGAGTTCCAACTCTAGCACTCACTTTGAACTCACGAAGGATTCGGTCAACAATAATCTCAAGGTGTAGTTCGCCCATACCTCGAATAATTGTCTGACCTGTTTCGTGATCTACATTCACCAGGAATGTCGGATCTTCCTCAGAAAGTTTTGCAAGAGCAACAGTCAATGAGTCATTGTCAGCTTTTGACTCTGGCTCAATAGCAACCGAGATAACGGGTTCAGGAAAGTCCATAGACTCAAGCACCAACGGATGCTTCTGATCACATAGAGTATCTCCAGTGCGGGTGTTACGAAGACCGATGGCAGCAGCAATTTCACCGGCATAGATCTCGTCTCGCTCTTCCCTCTTGATTGAGTGCATAACCATCAAACGACCAACACGTTCCTTCTTTCCACTAATGGAGTTGAGAACAGAGTCACCCGTTTTAACAGATCCTGAATAAACCCTAAAGAAGGTCAATTTACCAACGTATGGGTCAGTCATGATCTTGAAAGCCAAAGCTGCAAAAGGTTCATCCTCATCAGCTTTACGAGAGATCACTTTCTCATTATCATCTACATCATGACCTTCCACAGGGGGAAGATCTAAAGGTGATGGTAAATAAGCAATAATCGCATCAAGCAATCGCTGAACGCCTTTATTCTTAAATGCAGAGCCAACCATTGTAGGGATCATAGATCCGTCCAAGGTAGCAGCTCGAATGGCTTTTGCGATTTCTTCAGGATTCAGGTCGACCCCTTCGAGATATTTTTCAAGAAGCGAATCATCGTAGCTTGCCACCTCTTCAATCAGGAGGTGACGATACTCTTCAGCCTTCTCAACCATATCTTTCGGGATATCACTATATTCAAAATGAGCTCCCAAGGAGCTGTCATTATATAAAATTGCTTGCATGGAGATCAGGTCGATGATACCGGTAAACAGATCACCTGCCCCTATCGGTAAAACGATGGGGACTGGATTTGCACCGAGACGCTTCTTAATCATTTCGATGACATTGTAGAAGTCAGCGCCAACTCTATCCATTTTATTAACAAAAGCGATACGTGGGACACCATACTTATCAGCCTGGCGCCAAACAGTCTCACTTTGTGGCTCAACACCACCTACAGCACAAAATAGAGCAACAGCCCCATCAAGCACACGTAGACTTCGCTCCACTTCCACGGTAAAATCAACGTGTCCGGGAGTATCAATAATATTAACCCTGTGATCTTTCCAGAAAGCAGTTGTAGCGGCAGATGTAATCGTAATACCTCTTTCGCGCTCCTGCTCCATCCAATCCATGGTTGCTGCACCATCATGAACTTCACCAATACGGTGCGTTCTTCCGGTATAATACAGAATACGTTCAGTCGTAGTGGTCTTACCGGCATCAATGTGCGCCATGATACCAATATTTCTTACACTATTTAGATCAGTTTTCTTCACAGTCTACCTAAAGTGAGCGAAGGCTTTATTAGCCTCGGCCATACGATGTGTATCTTCACGTTTTTTGATTGCACCACCCTCATTATTAGCAGCACCGATCAACTCAGCAGCTAATTTATCAGACATGGTTTTCTGTGAGCGTTTTTTTGCAAATGAAATAATCCAACGATAGGCCAATGCCTGGCGACGGTTAGCGCGAACTTCAATTGGTACTTGATAAGTTGCACCACCAACACGTTTGGATTTCACTTCAACAATAGGACCTACATTCTCGATAGCTTTTTTGAAAAGCTCCAGAGGATCACTTTTTGTCTTGGCTTTCATAATGTCAAAAGCTCCATACAGGATCTTTTCACTAAGACCCTTTTTGCCACGCTCCATGAGGTAGTTGACAAAACGAGCTACACCCACATCCTGATATACAGGATCGGGTAAAATACTTCTCTTTTCTGGTCTACGTCTTCGCATCAGTCAATTTCTTATGATTTAGGTCGTTTTGCGCCATAGCGTGAACGACTTGTTCTCCGATTTTCAACACCGGCAGTATCTAATGTGCCACGAATAATATGATAGCGGACACCTGGTAAATCCTTTACACGACCACCCTCAATCAAAACGATGGAGTGCTCCTGTAAATTATGGCCTTCACCCGGGATATAAGCCGTCACTTCAAATCCGTTAGCTAAACGGACACGAGCCACCTTCCGGAGAGCCGAGTTAGGCTTTTTCGGGGTAGTGGTATATACTCTTGTACACACGCCTCTTCTTTGAGGACATGCTTGTAGCGCTGGTGCTTTTTTCTTCTTAACAAGGCCTTTTCGACCCTTACGCACCAATTGATTAATCGTGGGCATTTATTCTCCTTTTAAAAAGCCGCACAGTATAATTTCAGACCTATGAGCAGTCAAGGTCATTTATTCACTTTCCTGCTCATGAGTTTCTCTTGAAATCACCTTAGCTTCTTCCCGCTTTTTCCTGACTTCCAGAACCTGTTGAGCAATCTCATTCTCAGGTCCTTCCGCCTTAATCTTGCCATACTTCGGTAAACCTGTTCCAGCAGGAATCAAACGACCAACAATGATATTCTCTTTTAAACCACGGAGAGTATCTGTTTTAGCATTGATAGCTGCATTGGTTAGAACACGTGTTGTCTCCTGGAACGAAGCTGCCGAGAATATACTTTCAGTATTCAGGGAAGCTCTTGTGATGCCCAATAATAGTGGCGTATGTGTTGCCGGCTCAGCATCACGATATTCCGGAAGAACCGCTTTATTTGATTTTAATTCTGTAATTGTTTCTTCCATCTCAGTACGATCTACGAGCTGATGCTCGGTATAGTCCGATTCACCGGCGGCCTCGATCACAACCATACCCAACACTCGCTCATTCTCGGTCTGGAACTGAAATTTGTCCACACGATCTTGATGGAGGAACTGAGTATCACCAGGATTTTCGACCTGTATCTTCTGCATCATCTGACGTACAATGGTTTCAATGTGCTTATCATTGATACGTACACCTTGCAAGCGGTAAACTTCTTGAATCTCGTTTACCAAATATTCTTGTACTTCGCGTTCGCCCTTGATACGTAAAATATCTTTTGGTGAAACAGGACCCTCACAAAGCCTATCTCCCGCCTGGATAAAATCACCATCGAGAACAATGATGTGACGTCCATAAGGGATAGTATATTCATACTTAACGTTGTCTGGAGTTTCAACTAGAATGGTCCGAACACCTCGCTTCAGATCACCATAGTGTACAATACCAGCAACTTCCGTTACCACTGAAGGATCGGCAGGATTACGAGCTTCAAATAGTTCAGCAACTCGTGGCAATCCACCTGTAATATCAGCTGTTCTTGATTTACCCTTGGAGAATTTGGCAAGAGTCGTTCCCGCTGTGATCTTTTGACCATCATCAACTGTTAGTACTGCCCCAACAGGAAGCACAACATCTTTACTGGTTGGGTTACCTTGACTATCGAGGATCTCGATACGAGGCGTCATCCGCATACCACGAGCATCAGTAATGGTTCTTTCAACCTTACCAGTCTCACCAGATTCCTCAACAAAAGTCATGTCTTCAACGATCTCGACGAAGCGGATAGTTCCACCATCCTGAGCAATAATAAAGTCAGTACGTGGATCCCAACGGACAAGTCCCTGTCCTTTGACCACTTTCTCGCCATCAGCAACTTCAACGACACCAGAATAAGGAACAGTTGCGCGTGTTAGAACACGGTTATTATCATCAACAATTTCAAGATGATTATTCCTAACAAGGGCGACACGTCCTAATTCTTCAGTCGGTTCAGATACCCGCAAACCTGTTGAATAGCGAATAGTACCATCATATTTGGCAGCTAATTCACTTTCCTCAATAATACGTGAAGCCGTTCCACCAATATGGAATGTTCTCAGCGTAAGCTGTGTACCAGGTTCACCAATTGCTTGAGCAGCCATAATTCCGACAGCCTCACCAGCATTTACCAGTTTAGCAGTTGACATGTTACGGCCATAACATTTAGCACAAACACCAAACTCAGCCTCACAGGTCAATACCGATCGAATACGAACGGCTTCTGTATTGGACTCTGAAATTTTCAGAGCTAATTTTTCGTTAACCAGGGTACCAACTTCAGCGATCATTTCGTCCGTTAGAGGATCAAATACATCTTCTTGAAGCACACGACCCTTGATCCGATCATGCAATGGCTCAATAACGTCTTCACCCTGCTTTAAGGCCTTAACGTCAATACCATTAATGGTACCACAATCTTCCAGACGGATAACCACATCTTGGGCAACATCAACCAAACGACGGGTCAAGTATCCAGCATCAGCTGTCTTAAGGGCTGTATCGGCAAGTCCTTTACGGGCACCGTGTGTAGAAATAAAGTATTCAAGAACGGTAAGACCTTCCTTGAAGTTGGAAGTAATGGGAGTTTCAATAATCTCGCCCTGACTACCTTTCAAGGATTTCTGTGGCTTAGCCATCAATCCACGCATACCTGCTAGCTGTTTGATCTGATCTGAAGATCCACGAGCACCTGAATCCGCCATCATATAAACAGAGTTAAAGCCCTGTTCATTGGATCTCAGCGAATCCATCATCATACCAGCGATCTGGTTTGTAGTATGGGTCCAGATATCTAGAACTTTATTGTAACGCTCACCCTCTGTTAACCAACCAGCTTTACGGTCATTATTGACCTTATCAACTTCTTTTTGTGATTTTTCAAGGAGGGCTACTTTTTTCTCTGGAACCAAAATATCTGATAAACCAATGGACACACCACTCTTTGTCGCATATTCGAAACCGAGGTTCTTCAAGGCATCAAGGAATAGTACGGTGTGGTAATTGCCAGCAAAGCGCATCACATCACTGATCAAATTCTCAAGTCGTTTCTTGGTAATTAGTTCATTAATGTATGGATACTTCTCTGGAAGGACTGTATTAAGGATAAGTCGACCTGGAGTTGTTTCCATGATCGCACCCTCAAAACGGACCTTAATTGTTGCGTGTAATGAAAGATAATTATTGTCAACGGCCAAAAGGACTTCATCAGATGAAGAGAAAATCATTCCCTCACCCTTTGATTTAGGTCGCATTTTGGTCAAATAATAGCAACCAAGAACCATATCCTGTGAAGGAATTGTGATCGGCGAACCATGAGCAGGATGCAAGATGTTATGACTGGATAGCATCAACATACGTGCTTCTGTTATTGCCTCTGGTGAAAGTGGCAAGTGAACGGCCATCTGGTCACCATCAAAATCAGCATTAAAAGCTGAACAAACCAATGGGTGCAAACGAATTGCAC
>CAZOBQ010000133.1:0-7443 GCA_964578155.1 uncultured Lentisphaeria bacterium | reverse complement strand
TCTTCATTCCCAATGAGAACATCAACATGCTCTACGATTTTTTTGAAAGTTTCCTGGGCTTGCTCAAGTCCGCCCATGGACTCCCATAGTTTACCGCGGTAATTCAGGTCAAAGGAGGTGATTGCTCCAGACTTTTTAGCTGCTTTCATGGCTTCTATGATCAGCTCAGAAGTTGTTTCAGAAAGGGCAGCATAGATTCCACCGGAATGAAACCAGCGAACACCCTTGGAGAATATCTCATCCCAGTCAAAATCACCAGGTTTCAGCATGGCGCCAGCTTCGTTTGCGCGGTTATAGAATACGACTGGAGGTCTGACACCATAACCCAGATCTGAATAGACTGTGGCAATGTTTGGACCCCTTGCTCCGTCATGCTTAAACCACTTATAGATCGGCTTCACACCCATTTCCTGGACACGCGTCTGGACCAGTTCCCCAATGCCATAGTCAACCATGGCAGTAGCGATTCCTGTATTCAGGCCAAAACAATCAGATAGATTTGCTGCGCAATTATATTCACCGCCTGAGACATGAATTTTCACAGAGCGTGCTTTTCGGAAAGGTGTTCGACCCGGATCTAATCTGTGAACAAGTGAGCCCAGGGATAAAAAGTCCAGTTCACATGCGTCTTGTCTAATATTTAATTGTGTCATTACTTAAACCTCTATTTTCTATTTTATGGTGATAAACCTTTTCACCAGCAAAGTGTCTCTTTCATATTTGGTATTAGACAACATAGGTTGAAGCGGCTGTATCCCCACCGCGACCTGTCCAATTGGTATGGAAGTACTCGCCTCTCTCCTTGTCCACACGTTCATAGGTGTGGGCTCCAAAATAATCACGCTGAGCCTGTAGCAGGTTGGCAGGTAAACGATCTGCACGGTAACCATCATAATAGGCCAGTGCTGAGCTGATGGCGGGCATTGGTATTCCCAGCTCAACTGCTTTGGTCACAACTCTTCGCCAGGCTGCCTGAGCAGACAGCACAGCATCCTTGAAGAATGGTGTTAGGAGCAGGTTATCCAGCTCTGGATTAGCATCGAAGGCGTCCTTGATCTTCCCCAGGAAGACGGAACGAATGATACATCCACCCCGCCACATGAGAGCGATTCCACCGTAATTCAGATCCCAGCCGTGACTCTGGGCAGCAGCTTGCATGAGCTGATAACCCTGAGCGTAAGAAACGATTTTGGATGCGTATAAGGCTTCTTCCAAGTCTGTAATGATCTCCGCCTTTTCACCAGTGAATTCGATCTCAGGTCCTTTCAAAAGTTTGGATGCCTTGACCCGCTCATCCTTCAGTGCAGATAAACATCTGGCAAACACGGCTTCACCGATCAAAGTCAGGGGCATACCTTCATCCAGAGCAGCAATAGCTGTCCATTTACCAGTGCCTTTCTGACCAGCAGTGTCTAGGATAAGATCTATTGTAGCTTCACCATTCTCATCTTTATAACCAAGTATATCCCGAGTTATCTCGATGAGATAGGAGTCTAATTTTCCATCGTTCCATTTGGAGAAGACTGCTTCCATTTCTTCATTGGTCATCTTCAGGCCATATTTCATCATTTGGTAGGTCTCGGTGATCATCTGCATATCACCATACTCGATACCATTATGTACCATTTTCACGAAATGGCCGGCACCACCTTCGCCGACCCAATCACAGCAAGGCTCTCCATCATCCGTATGGGCGGAGATCTTCTGAAATATTGGTTTCACATACTCCCATGCAGCTGGACTTCCACCAGGCATGATAGATGGACCCAGAAGGGCGCCTTCTTCACCACCAGAAACACCGGTACCGATATACAGCAAGCCTTTACTTTCCACCAACTCATTACGTCTGATAGTATCAGGGAAATGGGTATTTCCGCCATCGATGAGGATATCTCCGGCCTCCAACAGTGGAATGGCCTGTTCAATAAAGGCGTCCACAGGAGCACCTGCCTTGACCATGATCATTACCTTTCGTGGCCTTTCCAGACCTGCGACAAATTCTTCAACTGTGTGATACCCATAAATATTCTTGCCCTGGGCTCGTCCACCAATAAAGTCATCAACTTTTGATGTGGTTCTGTTGTAACAGGCCACACTAAAGCCTTTGCTTTCCATGTTGAGAATGAGGTTCTCCCCCATCACTGCTAGGCCCACAACTCCGATATTTGCTTTTTGTGTACTCATTGAAAACTCCAATTCATTTTATTCTAAATTGCTTTATAATTTTTTCCACCCAGCCATCTGGATCTCATCATTGTTTTGTCCTGCGGATTACATGAGGTCCTGAACCAAGACCATCATACTGGATAAATTGACCACTCCCATCCAATTTTCCCTGGACCAATACGCCATCTAATTGTATGGCCTTACTAGCGTTATTAAACATTGGTACAGACACGATTGCGGTCGTGTTTGCAGGAATATTTACCTCAAGCTCATAGTAATCGGAGCTAGAAATAACTTTGACAATCACGCTACCCTTAATCGTTGGAAACCTGATGGACGCATGCTCCAGGGATCCGATCTGTGGTTTTATCGATATTTTATTAAATCCTGGGTCAATGGGTGTAATCCCCATCAGCCCCTGCTGAATAATATTTCCTGCCGCCCCGCCCCAGGCATGACTTTTTGACATATCAGGCTTTCCAGATGCATCCCAGGCTTCAGTAGTGTTGGCAGCTTTCATTTCATAGATCACATGGTACCAGGAATTCTTCTCGCGAGAAAGGAGATGATCCAACGCCTTATCACCAAAATTCAAATCGTAGAGAGCATCGAGAAAGAACTGCGAAGCAAATACTCCACAATCCATGTTCCTACTATGGAGATACTTTGATAAAGTCGGCAGCTGGTCTTCTTGTACCAGACCAAGGCTTACTGGATAGAATGAAGAATGAAATGCTGAGTGTAAGGAGTGTTTCCCATCGACGTATTTTCCGGTTGTGCGATTGAAAAATGATCTGTTGTAGCCCTTTTTGATGGATCTGGCCAATTTATTAAACCGTCTCTTTTCCGCTCTAAAACCTTCTCGGGGATAATGAGAATCTAAGTGCTCAGCTATAAGGGCAAGTTTGTCCACGGCATAGTAATTCCATGCGTTTAAAACATTATCAGCAAAGTGGTCCTCATGGTTCTCACTTGTATAGTCGTAACCATCCTGGTAGATCGGAGGCCAGTCAAGAGCATGGGCAGATACATTTGTAACCAGATAGTCGGTACTAGCATCCACAAGGTATCTTTTCTGTTTGAGGATATCCCAATACTGATGCAGAGATTCTACATTTCCGGTATACATGAAATCATGCCAGGCCAGCATAACGTTCTGCATCCTGTACTCTGCAGGCCAAGTCGGTTCATTGTATTGATATTCACAAGCGAAACGGGCCAATGCATATTCGCGATCCACTGTATAGGATGACAATTGCTGAATGAGTGCGCCCCCCTCATAGGCGAGTCGCTCGTTTTGAGGCGTATCCCAGTAAAAATCAACGTTCAGATTCTTCATGCTACGCTTACAGAATGCATAAATTTCATCCAGCAAAGGATCGGAACTATTAAAACTGCTCCGTTCATCGTCGAAGGGGTTTCGGATAGCAACAAATTTTATATTCGACTCATCCAGTACCCCGTCTCCGTCATAAGCTCTGATTTGGAGTGAATCGGTCCAGACATAACCAAACTCTTCTATGGTCTGTACCGGGTCCCCAATGATCCACTTCCCCCAATCCACAACTGTCCAGGGATAGATGTCCTGCTCACCTCTAATTTCAATCGTGTCACCAGGTTGTGCCTGATCGAATTCCAGTCTCAGATAGCCAAAGTATCCACTCCCGAGCGCAATATCGTAATCCCCATTTCCTCTATGTGTGATCAGCTTTGGCTCGATGACTTCTATCTCAAATGGTGGTTTTGAGACTGCCATGAGTTTGTCATAATAGGGATGATGTTCGCGGGCATTCGCCCAGCCACTGTTATCATAATTCACTTCCATCCATCCCTGAGGGATTTTTCTGGAATCGATGTTTTCAAATGGATCTACATAGTGATAGGCATTACTTGTTTTTGAGCCACCTGGATTATAGATGCTCTGCGCATTATAGCTTTTCCATGATCGATCTGTAACAATGGTGGTATCCCCATCATCATATTGGAGATACAACTGCAATAGAAAACTTCGATCCTTTACAGTCGATTCACAAATTGCTGCCAGAACATTGCTTTCTTCAGTTTTCAGGTGGTCCGTCACATCAATGGCCTGGTAACTGATCCTGTCTTGAAATCCTTGGAATGGACCGATAGAGACAAGCTGTTCATTTATAAAGAACTTGTAAGCCGGAGATTTCTGTATTCGGGCGTCACGTGAGGTGATAAAAGCAATTGCATATTGCAGGTCACCCGAAGGTAGTTCAAATTGCTTTCTCAGAAAGGTGTAGTCACAGACATCCTCATTAATTCTATTCGAATTATCCCAAATTGGTTTTGCTACCCAGTCATTAATACTGAGGGATTTAACAAATCGAGCAGTCTCTGAATATGGACTCCCATTTCCATCTTTATCCCAGAGTCTTACCTTCCAGAAATACATCTTTCCATGCTGAAGCGCTCTGGCGTTGGCACCGTACTCTACATTTGTGGATTCATGACTATTCACCTTGTCTGAGTTCCAGATATCACCCCTATCCTGATTCAGAATATCTTGACTGGAGGCAATCAATACCTGATAGGCAGACTGATACTCATTGACATCAGCATCGTTCATTATCCAGCCAAATTCTGGGAAATCATCATCCACCATGATCAAATGGTCAACATTATTAGCGATCTCGATAATCAGACCAGTGGGTGCTGTGGGATGAGCTGCAAAAAGTAGAGTTGCAACGAAAGAGAATGCCAACACAGATCGCACTAAACTCATGAGATTATGTACCTCACCTTCACTATCACAATATTGAAGAACATGTTAAAGGGGTGTTGCTCCTGTACCTTTTTTGGGGTCATTCATCCAGCAGGTGATTCAATGTGTCATATTCTTCACCCGTCACGAATTCGATCAAACTTTCGCCAATAAATGTATTATCGATAACACCTTGAAATGCTTCAGAACCGGGTCCGGTGGAAAAAAGTGGTATGAGATTACTGGTATGCTCTCGGGTGGCAAAAATCAGTTTAAGACCACCCTTTTCCTCGTCATCGATGACTGCCATACTGCCGGTATCGTGGTCTGATCCGTATATGACCAGCACGTCGGGATGATCAGCCTGGTAGTCCAGGGCAAGATTAATGATATCATTCACGGATTGCATTTCTGCCAGCACTCGGACCGAATCACGATCATGGGACATATTATCCACGCCCTCTTCCTCGATGAGGAGGAAGAATCCCTCCGGATCATCCCCTATCAATTCCAGAGCTTTCGCAGCCATGGCGCGACCAGTCACCTCTCGTCCATCATAGGTATCCGGCAATTGTTCTTCTGCAAATATTCCTAACACTGCTTGTGAGGGATCAATGGAATCATCCAGCTTTGTAATAATTTGAATATCATTCGCCCTAAACTTGTCGTAGGCCGTCAACGTATCACTTGATTTAGGCCAAGGCTTCTTAAAGAACTTATCACCTCCACCGAATAAAACATCCACACCAGCATCAGCCATGAGATGAGCGATCTGGACACGGTGTTTTCGTTTATGATAATGGACACTGAATGTTGCCGGGGTTGCATCGTTGATGAAAGATGTTGTTACGAGCCCTGTGGCCATACCCTTCTCTTGCGCATATTCAACAACTGATTTTACTGGTACGACCTCACCTGCTTCATTCCGGGTTACCCCTATGGCGTTCTTAAAGGTTTTATACCCAGAGGACATAGCTGTCCCTGCGGCACCGGAATCGGTGACCTTAGCCGGTTCCTGCATATAATTGGTGACCAGAGCGATATTATCAAACCGTGCCGGTGCAAAATCATCCTTAAAGTATCGCAGAGCTGAAAGATGGCCAATACCGCCGCCATCGGCAATTATAAGTATAATGGATTTTGGTGTTTCTGAGCTTTGTTTTGAACAGCTTGCTATGTTCAGCCCGACTAATGCTATTATCGTGATGATTATTAAATTTATGTGTGTGTTATTTTTTTTCATTTACTTATTTTTCTCTGAACTATAGGGTTGAAGTTTCGATTTTATGACTACTCTCTCCTTCTTCCTGATACCATAGACAATACCTTTTTCACCGTGATCCCAGGCAATGCCTTGACCAAAAGATTTAATAGGAACAATCTCGACCAGTTCCAATGTGGAGCCCTTGGAGGGCAGCTGCATGGCATAAAATTCTTCGTGGTCATGACCAGTAAGATAGAGAAGACCATCTGGTCCCCAGGACCCACCAGAGTTGCTCATGGGACGCATTTTCTCAACGATCTCATTCGGTAAAACCCATTCCTCCAGTGAACGCCAGTTGTCATCCATCTTGACAACGGTGGTCCATTCGGTCCCTTTACCCGTTGCATGTTTCCACTTCTCATATTGTGCAAATCCCACCCACCAGTAGCCATCGTGGCGATCAATCCAGGTGCATGAACCCCAACCAATACCAAAGCTGTGATTTTCCACATGCTCCAGAGACTTGGCGTCCCAGATTTCGACACTGCTGGTCATGGGTACGCCAGGATAATTGGAGTGGGAGCAATAAATTTTGCCCTTGTAGATCACACCGCTATCAAGGTGCTGAATGGGTCCATCCTCAGGACCCTTCCAGTGGGCTACCTTCTTATGGGTCTTTTTATCGTACTTAGCAATTTGTTGGCTTCCAACGACGTAAACAAAGTTTTCATCTACCGCCACACCCTGTTTGGCCTCTTTGGCTTTAAAGCGGTGAACTTCTTTTGCGATTCTCCCCTGGGCTGTTGCCACCGAGGCAATACTCAGCATGATTGTCATCAGTGTGAGTGTAAATTTTTGAGTCGGTCTATTCATTGTATTCATCATCTCTGTTATAAAAGTTATTTACTCAAAACTAGTTATATAAACTATTAACTCTTATCTGTCTATTCCTTTGGTTTAGTGTTCCATACCAGCGTGGCCAGTAACATGGAAGCAATGGATGCGCCGATCCAAAATATGAAGGCTTGGCTGAAATCATAGATTTCAACCCCTTGAACGACTGATTTGCCACTTTGGATCAATTTACCACTAATCCAATCCTGTGTTCCAGCGCCAATATAGGCAAAGAGTCCAATTACGCCTTTTACACCACCGGCTGCTCTCACAGGCATAATATCAACTGCAATTAGTCCTCCGAGGAAAACAATCAAGCCACCAATGGCAAATTCAAAGCCACCAATTGCTATTAGATCCAGCCAGTAGTGCCCTGGTGGTATATAATAGATTGCGATGAGGCTGCCCGTTAGAAGGATCCCATAGAGCAGGGTTGGCATGTTGCGACGGG
>CAZOBQ010000132.1:0-7481 GCA_964578155.1 uncultured Lentisphaeria bacterium | reverse complement strand
AACTTATGAAAGATTGAGCAATAAAAAATGCAGGTTGTCGATGAAAGCGGCCCATTTCATATAAACTGGCCATGCCGTTACTTCTCTGTGTCTCCCAGTAAAAACGTGCGGTTGTTTCGTAGATCGTTATGAGAAGCGTCAGTAGTAGTGAGTCTAACACCAAGGCCGGAATTATTAGAGATAACTCCCCTGCAGGTAAGAAAGTCTTGTACGGCAGGAAGAACATGAAGAAAAAGACCAAACCGGTTACCATAGGCATGAGACCCACAGTAATGAATTGCCGCCTGTATATAATTGTTTCACGATGCCAGAGCGCAGCGAATATGTTACTCATGTATTGCCTCCGCTTCCACCATACGCTTAAATATATCAGCTAAGGATGGATTTCTAGGCGCGGCTTGCACTAATCTATCACTAAATAATGAAGTAATGGACTCAGGATTTACATCCCTCTCGGTGATAATTTCATAATGTTTACCTTGAACTGAATAGGAAATAACATCTGATGAAGCATCCAGAATATTGAAATCACGTTCATGTGTTTCGGAAAGCGTTATATCCAAAATTCGTTCTTCCTGCTCTGTCTCTTTTAGCTCTCTCAAAGTACCATCTGCCACCACTCGTCCATCATCAAGAATAGAAATACGATCGGCAATACGTTCAACTTGATCAATATTACTGGAAACGAATACTGTTGTGAACCTCAGTTTCTGTTCACGTAGAAATGTTTCCATCAGATCCTTACAACCCAGATCCAGAGAAGCCGTCGGCTCGTCCAGTAGAAGAATAGATGGATTATGTAATACGGCTCGGATAAACTCCATCTTTCTTCGTGTACCATAGCTTACCTCACGAGGAAATGCATGGAGTTCGTTGATAACATCAAACCGTGATACAAAGCCGGAGATTCGATTAAGAAGATCAGTCTCATCTATCCCATGGAGTTTACCTTGTAACACTAGATTCTCCATAAGCGTAAGCGATTCCTCAAACCTGCTATCTTGCGACATATAGCCAATCTGTTGTCGAATCTGATTTTGCCTGGCTCCCAGATTCAAGCCATTGATATATCCAGAACCTAAATCCGGAGCACTCAGAGTAGCAATTACCCTGAGGAGAGTTGATTTTCCAGACCCGGTCGTACCTATCACGGCATGGATGTGTCCCTTCTCAACTCCAAGCGTCACATTGTTCAGTGCTGCTTTATCACCATATTTTTTTATGACGTTTCTGAGCGTAATTGAAACCGCCATAGTCAGCTATTCTCCATCCCAAGCACTATCCTTTATATCAACTAACTGTCTTTTTTTCACCCTTGATAGTCCAAACAACCAGCAAGACGATCATTATTAGTAAAACCCAAATTGATGCATAACTATAGGTAGAAGTTCCATAAGTGATCAAATCTGTAAAACGACCAATCAATAATGAGATACGACCCATTACAGCGAACCCAAATGAAGCGCCAAAACTGATCATTAGGAAGTAGATACCAACACGAGTCACTTTCCCAAAATGACCTGAATGCTCCTTGGAAAAATAGAAATACAGTAAACCGGTTATGGTTCCAACGAGAATGATCAGGTTATTGAATACGCTTACTCCAGTGAGACTGAACCAGGGCATGTCAACAAATGATACTGCGCTTCCCTTGATCTGTCCCAGGACATTGGAGTTTAAGAAAGCATAAGCTCTCAGACCGGCTGCCATACCTACTGTATATGCGATTCCCAGTCGGGCTAGCCAGCTTAATTTTGATGATACACTAAGCAGCATCATGATTCCCAGGGCAAAGGGCAAGAGATAAAGAAAGTGCGGATCATGTCCATGCCCTTTATCTATTCCCCCATCTGGGAATACACTGGGCAATACAAACCCAAAGATGTTATAGATACCATACCATGCTTTCATCAAGAAACCTGAGATCTCTCCCTCTGGTATTGGCCAGAGACGACCAAACAAGTTGGGTTGAACCTGAGTCCAAAAAGCCATGGTCATCCAGTAACCAGCTGAGACACCAACAAAGACATGCTCAGCAATTTTGTAAAAGGGGTTATCTTTATATAGGTATGAAAAGATACCTAAGGTTAAAAAGACTGCTACCCATGCCCCAAATATTTCAGAACCGTTCATTTCACAGCCTCCTAATATTTCTTGGAACGTCTACGTTCAACAAAGAACGAGATGTTTCCAAATATGATGAATCCAACAATGACAAGGTGAGCAACAGACTGTGCATCCATACCACTGGTACCAATACCCGCCTGACCAATGAGAGATTCGTACTCTGCCGCACCTGGCATTCCACCCAGGATTCCCTGGATCTGTCCAGACTGAACATAAGGCATAACCTCATTTACTTGAATCGAGGTCGTTCCAGTACTCATAGTTATTCCAACTGGATCAGCTGCATACTGGACCCATTCAACGGTTCCAGGATATCCAGCAGATGCTGAGAATAGGAAATCAAAGTCAGCCACTTGGTTTACATCCACCATCATCGGTATATCGTCAAGAAAATCACCCCGTGAATCCACGGTATATACCTTGCGGATATTACTGACTAGACCCTTGATAATAGCCTCTGCACCTGGTCTATATCCCAGCAGGACATAGTCTTCGCCATATACCTTATTGTACTGATTATCTGCAACCTGTTCGAGAGCTTCCATGGCCATGAACTGGCCATCAGGCCACAAGCAAGTGATGTACACCTTGACATCTTTTTGAAACAGATGACGAAGGAGGGCAACTGCCATGGGGTGAATTTCAGGTTTTGTACTGGGGCCATATTCAAATGAAACCAGAGCCTTATCTCCCGCTTCCAGTTTTTCCACAGTATTATACACATCTTGAGATGAGGAGGTTGGCCGGATAGGCAACCCTAATGGAAAAAAGAGAGGTAAGATGACTACCAAGGCAATCACTATAAAGATATAACGTCTATCAAGACTACCGGCGCGAACAATAAAATCTAAGAATTTTTCCATGATCACTCTCCGATATACGATTTTTCAATTCCAAGGATATAGCGAATAGACGTGGCAAAGATACCAAGACCAATACCGATCATGATAGCTCTTGCTCCTGCTACATTTGGATTATTATAGATCCAGTCCTGCAAGACAGGTAAGTAGAATATCGCAGGTTGATCAACCGGCCAACCCATGATAAATCCGGCGATGGTCACGAGAAGAACACCACCCACAACTGACGCCAGTGTATAGGTTCTATTCTTAAACCATGTATTTACTCCAGCACTCAAAGCCAGAACAACGATATACAAAATGAACCAAGCTGAGATATGTCCACCGATAGGCACACGACCCAACATAATAATTATACCTGAGATCAAGAGCAGCGTGGCTTCAAAATTACGAATCTTGAATGCTCGATAAGAAGCTGATGCTACAAAGAAAGCCAACAAGGCAAACATAGTCGCAGACAAAGGGGTAAAGATAAATCTGAACATCCAGTTAAATAGTGAGCCTCTAGTGGAGATGTGAGACCCCCATTCTGTGGCCCGCATATTCGCAGTTCCGCCAGCGGCATTGATCTGCTCAACAACATTATCAGCGCCAGATTTAGTGAAATATGGCGTATCAATGATGTAAGTGTCCCCTTCAGGCATAGCAATGAGGATGTTCTCGGCACTCTTCTCATCTAGATTAATCTCACTTGCCAAAACAGTAGCTACTTTAGCGGGATCATCGTACTGACTTATTTCCACATTATAGGAGCCTAATAGAATAAAACCGGCAGTGAATGAGAAGGTAAACCCTAAAATTGCCAGCGCAGCATAAGGCCAGCCCTTCTGTTTCCTGATAACCTTGATAGCCTGCATTTTAAGCAAGTTTAGCGCACCTAGAAACATGGCAAAACTTGCGAGGATGTCAAACCACTGAGTTGCATCATCATCAACAAAGGATTTAATGTGAGGTTCGTCTACAAACCAGCCAAACAAGGTTAGAAAACCGATTGTGGCGGCGATAGCTATTGGTAATTGTCGTTTCATAAACATGATCTATCTCCTACTGGACCGTCAGATAAGCCAGGAAGTCCCAAGAGGTCCAACCCAGATCATGAAAAAAGTTAAAAATCGTGCCCAGAATCATAACACCAATGGCAAGTATCTTCAGATAATCCTGACCCTTGACTCCACCAATCAATTCTGGTTCCTGTGATAAATAAGCACTGGCAGCAAAAAATTCTTCTCCAATCAGCGTATAATCACAAGCTGTAACAAAGAAAGGGATCTGGGAAGGAGAAGCTGTACCAGCTATCTGGATGGCACCAATTGAATTTCCGGTCTCAGCTAAAAGTAGGGATTCTGCATAGAATTTACCCATATATAGACAAGCAGCAGGTTCTTCACGGAGCATGATACCGTTAACACCGGCAGCATAGGCAAACTGGTCATCAGTCAAATAGTGCACCATGTCATCATGGAAAAGATCAGGACGACCCTCCATTAGATATGATTCACGACAAGACTCACGAGCAGCCTTCATAACAATTGCACGAGAAACAGGTACATTGAGACTGGTCTCATAGCGAGCAGTCATTTTTGCAACATGTCCAAGTACAACAACACCTGCAACTGTCTCCACCTGATCCATATCCATAATTCCCGGGACGTAAAGTACCGGTTTTCCCATTTCGGTGGAACGTCCAACAGCTTCTTCCACGGCTTTTAGACCAGGAATACTACGCAGGATTATCTCTTCACCCCTTTTCGCCATGCGCGTTGAATAGATCAATACGCCTCCAACGATCAGGATTGACCAAAACATGACTCCCCGTTCCGTGACAAAAAATGGATGTCCCGCAACCCAGTAGATCATGAATAGGACGAAGATGATACCGGCAACAGACCAGAATTGTTTATCTTTCACTGTGCTTCTCCGTTTGCTTGTTTTTACTTTCTTCTTCAAATTGCTCAAGTCTGGCAATCAGTCTTTCGACATTTTGCGGGTCTTCGAACAATTCTGCAGCCCGATAGTAGCCATCAGCTTTAATAAATGCGCTCACTATGGGGCCAAAAAATATCATGGTATGACTGCCTAACAAAGCTAAAGGTTTGACCATTTCCAGGGCAAATACCGCAGGTGTGATAAAACCTGTGTCATATATTCTTTTTGCGATTCGTTCGATAAATGCCTGATCCTCTTGGGATAAGGCATCCTCGACCAAGGCGTCTTCCGTCTTAATCAGTTTCCACCATCTCCAGGTTGGCCCGCGGGATGGTCATCACATTGTCATCAATTTTTATCTCAGCGACCCGAACCATGGTCTCAGATTCCATCTTCTGCAATTCAGGAGGTAGAGATACTACGGTTCCGATACGACCAAAGTAAGGAGCCCGGATAACACGAACCAAACTACCGGCTTGTATACCTTCGTTTATCTGAACGGCATGAGCATCACCCTTGAGATCTTCTTTATTAAGAGGAATTACTATTTCAGGGCGTATAACACCTGCTCGAATCTGGGTTGCTCCATTAATGGATGTAAATTTGCCATCATGCTTCTTGAGAAGATCGAAGGTCCGTGATCCCATCCTGATCTCACCATATCCCTCAGTGAGAACCAGAGAGGTTACAAGATCCTCAGAGCCGGTAATGGCAACACCAAGGGTATACCCCAGAATCTCTTCTAGATCAAAATAATTGAATCCACCTACAACCACACCTGCTACTTTCATACTAAGGGCTTTTTTATAGGCTTTCAGACTCAAGAATGAACCTCCAACCAATATTTTCCCTGCATGCTCAGGTTTTATCAAATCCTCAGTGAGTTCATCTTCCCGTGTTTCGGTAACAACAACCAGTTCTCCCCTACTTTCACCACCAATACCAAAGATCCCTTGAATGAAAACGGCCTCGGCTTCGATAACCACGCCTTCTTCAGCATATACTTTGGATATGGTACCACGGATATAAGCATCGACTTCCACGGGGATAGGCGCATCGCGCAGAACAACTTGTCCTGTAATAGGAGAAATAGATTCAACGGTACAATCAATGGGTGAAGTGCAGCTCGACTTGAAAAATCCAAACAGACCCTTTGTCTCGGCAAGCATCTCACCTTTAGCGCAAGTAGCACCGGGTTGTTTGATCATCACTTCTTTCACATCAGTAGGATCAATGTTTAAAAGATTTGCTACATTGATCATTTGCACGTTTCCAGGGAGATGTGTACGTGCGACAATATCATCAGGGGTGACTGTAGCATTTAGGTCAACGACCACCTCACCTTTGAGAGGAAGGATCCTGTCTTTTTCAACCTTTGTTTCGTGTAGGACTTTAAGTCCGGGGGTATATGAATGAGCCATTATTAGTTTCCTCCCAACATGTCAGTATCAGGATATTCATTGGTTGCTTTAGACCATTTATTCAGGTTCTCGATCCTTTGAGCTTTTTCTGTGCTGAGTTCAAAGGGTCGTCCGCGTCCATCTAGGATCAATCCCACAGTGCCGCCAAAAACTTCAGTCTCAAGCGCTTCACCCTTATCTTTTCCCATAGTCATGTTTTTAGCTGGCGTAAGCTTAGCTTTGATAGCTTGATATGATGCCGGGATGACGATGAGCTCACCCGTCCTTAGTTCAACTGTTTTAACTCCTTCACCGGGAATATCAAATTCAGCGGTTAACATCACAGCGCCCGGTTTCGGTTTGCCAGCTGGTGCGATACAGGTACCAAGACGAATTAGACAATCTTTCTCAAATACTTCGACAGCTGCTTTTCTAGCGCTCTCAGCCATTTCATCATTTTCAATATTGGCCATCACACCCAATTGTGGCATCATAAAAATAGAATCAACTGCAAGCTGAGTAATACCCTCTGGTACAAAGGCGTCAATCATCATCCGCATGGCTTGCTCTCTACGTGGAGCATGTGATAGCACACCACCAGAACCGACCAGTAGATCCAATTCCATCATATCTACCAATGTTTCACCGGAGCCAGATTGATCGAAAGCATCTGAAATCGTGCGTTCTTGCTGTACACCCTTTAGACTTACTGCAAAAGATTTATGCTGGATAAATGAGAGCCGTAAAGCTTCACGGGCAATAGCCTGTTCAATGATCAGTTCTTCCAGCGATTGCGGCACAGTTGTAGGACGAATCATCTTGTTACCAATACGATTCGTCAATTCTCCTTCATCGATATCAATGGGAACCCAGCGAAGAACATTCTCAAGGCCTGCTTCGGCCAGCACGTTGCATACTGAATAGCTCATACCCAGGTTGGCACTTACTGTGCGGTTGAACTGACCTTGAAAGACGGAAAAGATATCCGTGGTAGCACCACCAATATCAACACCAACTACGGAGATATTCTCTTGTCGGGCAACCATTTCTATCAGTGAACCGACTGCACCAGGGGTAGGCATGATGGGGGCATCGGTCCAGGTCATCAATTTTTTATAACCAGGTGCCTGGGCCATGACATGCTCCATAAATAGATCATGGATGTTGT
>CAZOBQ010000131.1:0-7511 GCA_964578155.1 uncultured Lentisphaeria bacterium | reverse complement strand
ACCTGAAACCAACTCAGAAATAGCTTCAGGTTGATCTCCTTGTGGTGAATAACTAGTATTTAATTTAAATTCTGCCATATTGACATAAAATATACGGATATGACAGATAATCAACCTTGATTAACGTGATATTCAAGAATAATGAAGGTCGGCTTCTCTTGCATTTTGGTGCGGTATACTATAAACTACCACTATCATGATTGACATACAGACAATCCTATTCTTCACCATATTGGCAGTCTCTATTCTCGCCTTTGTGAGGGATTGGTTTCCTATTGAGGTAACCTCCCTACTGGTACTTGCTGCATTGTTATTGTCAGGATTGATTGATACAGACCAAGCTATCGCAGGCTTCTCGAATAAAGCGGTCATTACAATTGGAGCGATGTTCATATTGAGCCACGCATTCACAAAGACTGGCTTTGTCACTGTATTCACCATTTGGCTTGAGAACAATGGCCGTGGTAGAAATTGGGCCATTACCACCTTATTCTTAATATCGGCCAGTATCTTTTCTGCTTTCATTAATAATACAGCTACAGTCGCCATATTGATTCCTGTGGCCAAGGATCTCTCGCAGCGGCTAAAAATAAGCGCCTCAAAGATTATGATGCCTCTCTCATTTGTTGCCATTGTTGGTGGTACCTGTACCGTGATTGGTACTTCAACTAACCTTATTGTCAATGAGATCGCCAGTAAAGCCGGGTATAATATTGGTATATTTGAGTTAGGTAAATTGGGTCTTGTTCTATTGGCAGCCACGCTGGTCTATCTCTTGATTGCCCAAAAGTGGATCATCCCATCAAGAGTTCCTGTCGCAGATCTTACTAAACGATACCACATGGGTACTTATTTAACTGAACTTGTACTTACTGATAAATCGCTACTGGTGGGAAAGAACTTTTTAGAGATGAATATTGGTGCAGAATATGAGTTGACAGTCTTGCAGATCATCAGACGTGGTAAACCCATTACCACAAATATGCGCAATATCGTCCTAAAGGCAGAGGATATCCTATTGGTCCAGTGTGCAGTCGACAAGCTCCAGGTCTTCAAGTCTGATTACAAGGTATTGCTTCTCACAGACGTGAAAATGAATGATAAAGAAATTGCTGATAATGAGAATATTCTTATTGAAGCCATGGTGGCTCCAAACTCACGTCTTGCTGGCTCATCTCTTATGGAAGCTGACTTTAGAAGACGCTACGGTCTGTTTGTTCTAGCGATAAGACGATACAGAGACATTGTAAGGCAGAAAGTTGCCCATATTAAATTAAAGCAGTTTGATACCTTGTTGATTTTTGGTTCCAGAACAAGAATGGAAGGCTTTAAAACAGATCCCAATTTTATTGTACTTGATGAATTAGATCATAGTTTGCACAAAATCAAGTTCTGGTGGCTGGCTGTATCTATTATCCCAATCGTGGTTCTATTGGCAGCATTTGATGTCATGTCAATTCTGAATGCCAGTCTACTTGGTGCGATCCTGGTTATGGCTCTAGGTATTGTCCCGCCACAAGAGGCCTATAAATCCATTAATTGGACCGTCATTTTCCTCATAGCTGCTTTTATCCCAATGGGTGATGCCATGGAGACAATTCACTTGTCAGGACGGATCGAGTCATTTATTACTTACTCGAGTGGACATTTTGGTGATGTGGGTTTAATAGCGATTCTCTTTTTCCTTACCATGCTTATGACTTCTTTCCTGTCCAATACAGCAACGGCTATCATTATGGCTCCATTAGCAATTGAATCCGCCAATGTTCTTGGACTTTCTCCGACACCCTTCATTATGACCATCATGTTTGCTGCCTCTCTATCCTTCATGACACCCAATGGTTATCAAACAAATACCATGGTATTAAGTCCCGGTGGATATCGATATTCGGATTTTATGCGTGTTGGAATTCCCCTGCACATTATCTTGGGTATTATTGGGGTTGTACTAATACCCGTCTTTTGGCCATTATAATGTTATACCCTTAACCAGTCTTTGCGAGAGAAGCGAAGCAATCTCTCTCCCGCTTTGAGATACACTTAAACCTGAGATCGCTTCTGTCGTTCCTCCATCGCGAAGACTATTGTCAGATACTAACTGATGAAATATCTATAAGTTTACTAAGCTTCTCTTTGCATTCTATAGCAATCAGTTCTAAAATGTTTGACCATGTTTGATACTCAAACTATCCTATTTTTCATCATCCTTGTTGTGTCACTTGTGGCCTTCATACGCGAATGGTTTCCAATTGAAGTGACCTCATTGTTGATACTTGCCGCCCTTCTTTTAACTGGATTAATTGATAAGCATGAAGCGATCGAGGGGTTTTCGAATAAAGCAGTTGTCACCATTGGGGCAATGTTCGTTTTGAGTCACGCATTTACAAAAACGGGATTCATTCGGGCATTCACAGTATGGCTGGAAAATAATGGCCGAGGTCGAAATTGGGCTGTGACAACACTATTTCTACTCTCAGTGTCCATATTTTCAGCTTTTATCAACAATACTGCCACGGTGGCCATTCTAATTCCTGTTGCATCAGATTTGTCCCAAAGACTCAAGATCAGCGCCTCTAAGATTATGATGCCCCTCTCCTTTGCAGCAATCGTTGGTGGGACCTGTACAGTCATAGGAACATCAACAAATCTCATTGTGAATGATATTGCCGCTGATGCTGGTTTTTATATAGGTGTCTTCGAACTTAGCAAGTTAGGCATCATCCTAGTAATAGTAACATTGGGATATGTCCTATTCGCTCAAAGATGGATTCTTCCATCAAGAGTGCCGGTTTCCAGTCTAACTCAAAAATATCATATGGGTACCTACCTCACAGAAGTAAAGCTTACTTATGAGTCTCCCCTGGTTGGTAAGAATTTCCTTGAGTTGAATCTGGGTCAAATCTATGAGCTAACTATTTTAGAAATCATTCGCGGTGAAAATCATATTACCACCAATCTTCGAAATATAGTCCTCCACGCCGATGATATTCTCTTGGTGAAGTCTTCTGTGGACAAACTCCAACAATTCAGATCAGAACAAAATGTCCTCCTATTAACAGATAGGAAAATGAATGATAGTGAGTTGGCTGATAACGAGAATATCCTGGTCGAGGCTATGGTCTCAACTAATTCTAGATTAGCAGGCGCATCTCTCATGGAAATAGATTTCCGTCGACGCTATGGTCTTTTCGTACTGGCAGTGCGGCATTACCATGATATTGTTAAGCAAAAAATTGGTCACATAAGATTAAAGCAATTTGATACACTCCTCATTTTCGGGTCACGTACTAGAATGGCAGCCTTACACACTGACCCGAACTTCATCATGCTGGACGAAATAGATTTTACACTGCATAAGATTAAATACTGGTGGCTGGCAGTGGCTATCATACCTATTGTTGTCGGTCTCGCCGCATTTAATGTTCTGTCCATCATGGAAGCCAGCTTATTGGGAGCTATTCTAGTCATGGCCACTGGTATCGTACCTGCACAAGAGGCATATAAGTCAATAAACTGGTCTGTCATCTTTCTCATAGCTGCCTTGATCCCTCTGGGAGCTGCCATGGAGACTATTGGACTTGCTGAAAGGATTGGTGGTTTGATAAACTCAGCTAGCAGTAGCTTTGGTCATGTCGGACTGATTGCTATTCTTTTCTTTATAACTATGATCATGACCTCGTTCTTATCACACACTGCGACTGCGATTATCATGACTCCATTAGCTCTAGAATCTGCAAATGTGTTGGGTTTGAATGCCATGCCCTTCATTATGACCATCATGTTTGCGGCTTCGCTCTCATTCATGACACCAAACGGGTACCAGACAAATACAATGGTCTTCTCACCTGGTGGCTATCGCTATATGGATTTTATGCGGGCTGGAATTCCACTGCACATTATACTGGGAATCATCGGTGTTGTGCTAATACCGATTATTTGGCCATTATAATTCAATAACCCAGTCCTTCAGGTCTGGGAATAATAATTCTATGATAAATTAGAAAAGGCCGTTAACAGCCTTTTTACTGATGGCTATAATAAATACATGAAACCTAGCCGTAAACGATTGGGCTAGTGTCTGTGAAGTATTTCATGGATGATTTAATGTCTTCGCTTGTAGCTAATCTTGCGAAAAGCAGCGGAGGTGGCCCCGCCTATGGCGGGGTTCAGAGACTGAGCAGAGCGAATCCCGCTTATTGGCGGGACGAACTCCCAAGTATTAGATGCTTAAAAGCGCGACCACCTTTATAAGATTTGATCTGTTTTTCACGATTTTCAGCAAGTCCTCTAGATTCATATTCCTCAAAATAGACAAGTATAAGTGGTCTTCGATAGCGAAGTGATTTCGTTTTACCGGAGTTATGCTCTTTTAATCGTCTATCTATATCAGATGTTGAACCAATGTAATAGCGATTATCTTTCTTACTCTGAAGAATATATGTGAAGTATTTCATGGATGATTTAATGTCTTCGCTTGCAGTTCATCTTGCGAAGTTGTGCGGAGGTGGAGAGACTCGAACTCCCAAGTCCTCACGGACGGCGGTTTTCAAGACCGCTGACTTACCAATTAGCCTACACCTCCATTGAAAGGGCTGAACAGTTAAAATATTCAGCACCTGCGCCTCGTAGACCCGCATAAAGCGGGCGTAGAGGTGCGGAGACGGTAGGATTCGAACCTACGGTACGCCTAAACGTACAACGGCTTAGCAAGCCGCCGCCTTAAGCCACTCGGCCACGTCTCCCATATGCAAAAAGCGTTGCCTCTCAGGTAGTGCTACCGTTGAAGGCGGGCAAATATAATCTTGGCCTTACTGCTGACAAATGAAAAGTCAAAGACTTGAAAATGATTTACTATTTTGGCTGGAACCATTTACTGAAATAGATGAAAGGCGTATCAATTGCTGCCACCAAAAGTTTTAGTAGATAGGTTGTCAGGATAATCTCTATCACGACACTCATGGGAAAAATACTTTCCGGATCCATGAATAAATAAGGAAAGACAGCAAAGGCTAGCACAGCAAAAGTGATTGAATCTATTAACTGGCTCACTACAGTGGATAAATTATTTCTTAACCAAAGATGTTTACCCGCAAATTTTTCTTTCCACATATGAAAAGCCCAGACGTCATGTAGCTGTGAGATCAAATAAGCTGTAACGCTGGCCAGTACAATAGATGGTGCAAAACCGAATATGGATTTCATTCCTTCAGCAGGTCCCCAATCATTTGGGCTAGCATCATACCATAACATGAACTGTGACATAACCAGGTAAAACAAAGTAGCGCCAAGTCCGATGTATACACCCTTTCGAGCTGCTTCTTTGCCGTGGTATTCTGATAATAGATCTGTGGTCAGGAAAATGGCACCGTAAAGAACATTTCCACCGGTGGCTTCTAAACCAAATAAAATGATCGTTTTAGTAACAAAAATATTAGCCAAGACGTAATTCACACCAATCAGAGCGTAAAGCCAAGTCTTACCTAGACGAAAAGCCACCAAGACCATGGCTAAACCCAAGATTGTTTGTATCAAAAAGATAAGTTCATTACTCATTTGGATGCTCCACATGTTCTAATATTGTCTTCAATGAAGACGGCATTCTAGTTGTTTTGCCATTCATTTTCAGAAAAGCATGTACCGTTTTACCACGGTTAATAATTTTATCGGGATTGTTTTGATTTACAATCGTATAGAAGATTTCCATTCTGCTATTATGGATTTCTTTCACTTCGGTAATACACGATAAATGGTCATCAAAACCGGGGCCGGCCATATAGTCCGATTCACTATGAACTACCGGCATCATGATACCCTCTTCTTCTAGCTTTTTGTAGGTCAAGCCAAGGTCGCGCATCATGTCAGTTCTGGCAGCTTCATAATATTCAAAATATCTTGAATAATACATGACCCCCATCTGATCTATATCTTTGTACCTGACCTTAAATTGATAATCGTAGCGAATCATCAACCTTCCCAAGCACCCATACTATCTAGTTTTTCAATTCGTTTTTTAAGCATTTCATCAACTGTGATCTTATTCATCTCAGCCAATTCTTCAATGATAACGCTCTTTAATATTTTTGCAGTTCCCTTGTAATCGCGATGAGCACCACCAAGTGGTTCATCAATGATCCGATCTGCTAATTTCATCTCCAACAAATCACCGGCTGTGACTCGCATAGCTTCAGCTGCCTTTTTTTTCTGACTAGAGTCATGGTAGAGAATTGAAGCACAACCTTCAGGTGAGATCACAGAATACCAGGTATTCTCAAGCATAATCAGTCGGTCACCAACACCAATTCCAAGTGCACCACCAGAAGCGCCTTCACCTATGACTATAATTATAATAGGAACCTGCAATCGACTCATAACAAACAAATTTCTGGCGATAGCCTCTGCTTGACCACGTTCTTCAGCCTCTAATCCGGGATAGGCACCAATGGTATCAACAAGGGAGATCACAGGAAGACCATATTTCTCAGCCAATTGCATTAAGCGCAAGGCCTTGCGATACCCTTCAGGATACGGCATCCCAAAATTTCGGTAAAGATTATCTTTTGTAGTCCGCCCCTTTTGCTGAGCGATAATAACAACCCGCTGGCCGTTAATATTTGCTATCCCGCCAACGATGGCCTTATCATCACCAAACAATCTGTCTCCGTGAAGCTCAATCCATGAATCGCACATGAGTTCGATAAGATCTAGTGCATGTGGGCGGTCTGCGTGGCGAGCAAGCTGTACTCGCTGCCATCTACTCAGATTATTATTTATTTTTTTTGACTGTTCAATGAGTTTTTTGCGAAGTTTCTTTATTTCCTTCTTCATATCCACATCAGAATCACCGGACATGATCTCCATCTCGATGATCTTCTGTTCTAGATCATGAATTGGTTTTTCAAACTCTAAGACTGTTTTCGCCATTTTATTTTCCTAACATCGACTTGATAATTATTTCCAAGTCCAATAAGCCTGAATGATTATGAAGGTAGTAATTTAACAAAGAATATCTCTCATCTTCGCTCAACTGTGTTCCACCTCGTACGGATTCGAGACTAAATAAACCTCTTTTTATAGCATGTTCACTCTCTTTTAAATCTAGGGGTGAACCAACCAGACTCAACTTTCCCTGAATCACCAGTGGAAGCAAGCTTAAATTACTCCAGAAACTCTCTCTCCCATTATCACTGTGAAATACTTTATAGGCTTTCCCTGAGATGGAGAAGTGTTTCTCGTTTAGTGATTTTGAACTTACTACAAATCTCTGTAAAGGTCTCGCAATCAAGAATAATAGCCCACCAATGATAATATCACTTACCCGCTTTATAAATCGTGCACCGGAGTGAAAATATTTGAAATCCATATCAACCAATTGAACTGGTTGTAGGTTTTCTACGGTGGATTTTCCAATGATAAAGGACAAGTTTCCAGAAACTAACTTGATCTTAACGCCCATTTGACTCAAAGTTGATAAGTATTCGAATATTTGTTTTAGCTGGAAATTATCTGAGGTG
>CAZOBQ010000130.1:0-7522 GCA_964578155.1 uncultured Lentisphaeria bacterium | reverse complement strand
CCATAGACCATAACATCACCGGCATTTGCGGCCTGTGCATATCTGTTTCCACCTTCAGCAGTAACAACAGGAGCTGCAAGCTCGTTGAAGAAGGCTAAGAAATTGGCCATTAGATCGAAACGGATCTCGTCATCGCTAACAGCTTCAAACTGCCAAGGCAGGAAGATCATTTTATAAGTACCATCAAAAAGAACACCAGCTTCTACCCAATCTTCATCGAGATAGTTACTGAATACCATAAATGGAGCTTCGGCATCTGTAGTTGGAACTACTTCATCAGCCCAGTTACTAAATCCAATATCTCCAGGATGAACTTCAAATTCAACCAGAGAATAATCATCGGAAACAACGGAACCGGTAACACCAATATATAGTGTATCATCAGAAACACCACTTACTGGTCCAACATTTGCATCAGAAACAAATTCAGCAACGTGGAGATGAGTTTCTAGGAAAGAGCCTGCATCAGGAACTTCCCAGATACCAGCAAAGGTAGAGATATAGTCAGAGGATGACAGGAATAGGTTACCACCGGCATCTAAATATGCAGCTAGAATTGTTTCATTAGCAGCATCAGCAAGGATACCATCACCCTCATTACCCTGTGCCCATATAAGGGTATTATAATTGGCTAGAATACCTGCAGTGGGGCTACCACTTACATCAGTATTCCAGTAATCATAAATCCATCCACCGGCTGCAAGAATTGGTGCATAATAATCAGCAGCAAGCTCGTTGCCATTGTCATCCATGATCAAAATGCTAGCATCAGGATTAGCTTCGCGTACGGTAAAGCCCATAGGAAGTGCTGAATTAGCTGGGTGATCAACGCCACCATCAGGATTGGTTGATCCGTTATCTATTGCCATCCATGAATATTCCACATAATCGCCAACTGCAAGGCCTGCAAATTCAGCAGTAAAAACACTATCAGTTACTGTAGCAATTTGGCTTGAAAGATCAAGTGTAATCATATCACCATTAATGGAATATTCTAATCCTACATATGTCAATGCACCAGTAAATGATGCTGTTCCAGTATCATAGATATTAGCGGAAACCTCATATGGACCTGGATCATCTGATAAATAGACATCATCAAGATCAAGTTCGTCTGAGATAAATGGAGGTGGATCACCGTAGTAATCAACCGTAGCCATCATGATAAAATTAAGTCGTGATTTCCATCCGGCAGCTCCGTGATAATATTTGAAACTGTGATACTGTCCACGATCGCTCCAGAAGGGGCTGTAATAAATCTGGCCACCTGGTACGTTAGCAGGAATTCCCAACACTAAGGCGAAATCAGAGGAACCAATATCATAACCACCATCAGGAAGGTCAATTGTATACGTGAAATTGATACCAACATCAACTACTGGAATATTTACAAACCAGAGTAATGAATCATGTGGACCATCATCGCCAACAACCCAGTCAAGTTGGCTAAAGTCATATTCGCCATCGCCATTGCCGTCTTGCCAATCAGCCTTGATTGAATATAATTCTAATCTGGCAGTTGCTCCTGACCAGTCACTATCATCGCTAAAGATTATGTGAGCCTGAGTAATCTTGGCTTCAGTGGAAGGACGGAACCAAGTCAATGCTGAATCTGTAGCATCAAACCCAAATCCACCATAGCTAAAACCGTCACCACCCCAGTTAACATATTCAAGTAGTGATTCAAATGTAGCACCTTCAGTGCTGTTTGGCATTTCAAGAGAAGAGATATTGTTTTCTCTGTCCATGATTGATGTAACTGCTCCAACTTCAGAGCTAAGTTCAACCTTGTGTGACCAAGGTGTTACACTTTCTTGCGTCGTGCGTGTTGTGCTCTTCTTTTCCACAACATATCTCAAATCCGGTCCAAGAGTTACCTCTCTCGCCATTGAGAATGTCAGGCCTAAAAGAACCATAACAGTCAATAGAGTAGCTTTGCGCATTAGATTGCCTCCTTTTTTTGCTTCTATTACGTGACTACGTTAAACTTTATTGCTAAAGAGTCCAGTGATATTCATCACCTGGTCCCTACTAAAGATTAACAGTCAAAAACCCATATTCCAGGTTTCTGACTGCCAACCCTGTAGTTTCTTTTAATTGAATTGTTTAGACAACAATCCTAAATATTTACCGAAATCACTGGTCACTGTAAAGTCTGCCCTGTAATAGGCATAATTGTAGGTGACCTCAACTTCGATACCAGCTTTATTCTCATTTACCAATCTTAAGTAATTGAATTTGTAACTATCACCGAAACCTGTGGTATCATTTGCTGCAGGAAAACCGTCAGCAAATCTGAATATATCAGCTGGACCATCATAGGGTACCTTGACTTGAACAGTATCAGTGTAGGAAGAACCATCAGGTAGCTTCACATCAATATACTGATCTTCCCAAGTTTGGATGTCTGTCAATTCGAAAATTCCGCCTTTGCTCAATTTGAGCAAAGCCAAATCACGTGCAGCATCGCCATCAAGTGGATAACTCAATACTATCGTTGATACGGTTTCTGTAAAAGTACCATATTCAAAATCATCGGCACCATCTAGTATAATGGCATTTCCATCCATAACATTTACAGAAGGTAGATCTGTTCCACCATTACCATCAAGCAAATTGGTATAATCAACGATACTAACAACTGGCACACCTAGTGTGAAGTTTAGTGTATCGGTGAAATCAATTGTGATTGGATCCAGAGTGAGAGTTCTCGTCTCCTCATCCAGTATGGGTGTAAAACCGAACGAAACCGTTTCACTTGGCAAGTTTGTCTGAGCATATGTAAAACCACTGCTCTCGCCTAAATGATTCAGTGATGCGCCATACCAGTGACGGTAGAAATAATTATGGGCAAGCAGTTGATGCAGGTCATCAACTCCAAATGCTGGATTATCAGCATTTGCATAATTACTGTCAAACGTCAATGCAGTTTCACCAGCTTCAATTGATGCAAGCAGATATTCATCCATCACCGTTGCTTCTTCTCCATCCAAATCAGCATTGAAACGTTGGCTCTCTCTGATAAGGGCAATACCTGCGTAGGCATCAGCCAAAGCAGCCATATCGCCTTTCTCTGTAGCCAGGTTTACCACAAAACTAAACTGTGAGAGACCATTGTCATACGAACCAAGCTGTAAGGAAGCCCAACCGAGACCTGCGTAAGCGCCAATTTCAGAAGAGTTTCTCAAGGCTGCCACTGTGAAATGCCCCACGGCAGTATCATAATCACCTTCACCATAGGCGGCCCAGCCACTAACAATTTCAGCTGAAACCGTTGTATGCTCATCCGGAATATCCGTCTCTGGGCGCTCACAAGAGTTAACAAACATTAACATGCTAATTGTGACAAGGAACAGGATGCTGTTTTTTATATTCTTATTCATCATATCACCCTATTTCAAGTAAACCATTTTATGATTAAACGAGCCCTTATCCGTATTCAGTCGCATGAGATAAACACCGCTACTGACTGGAGTACCATATTTGGTCTGACCATTCCAGACTACTGAGTGATATCCGGCTGGCTGAACTGAGTTCACCAGAGTTACCACTTCTTGTCCAAGCAGGTTATAAACCACAAGGCTTGCCATGGATTCTGTTGCAAGATCGTATTTAATCGTTGTTGTCGGGTTGAATGGATTCGGATAGTTACCATGTAGTGCAAAATTAAGTGGTAATTCTGTCAAATCCTTTGGATCAGCTTTTCTGATCTGGAAAGAACCAAATCTTTCCGTTTCAATTCTGATCTCTTTCAAAGCGGCATTGTGATAACCTGGAACAGCTGTCCAGGCACCATCAAGCATCTCGTAGACCTGAGGAGCTTCCCCGGCCTTTAGATCTGCTTCATCATAACTAAGTGTCAATGAAACAGGTTCATTCAACTTGATGTTTGAAGGACCGATCTGAATCAAATCAGACATAGCATCCTTATCTTCAACAGCCACATAATCTTCCTGCATAAATACTGGCATACTAGGATTAGAGATCATTGTGATCATAGAAGACTCTTTCAGAGACCGAGTACTAATTCTAAGCATTGCATTTTCCTGCTCAGACATTAGTAGAATCTCATTCCCTGGCTTGGCGAGAACTGCAATAGTAGTTACCGTTGAGCTTGCAATTCTACCACCCCAGACATTTTCACCAACTAATCCAATGGTGTAGTTGGTAACCGTTTCAGTTTGGGGAAGTTCAAAACTGGAACGGTACCCAAAGATCCCCAGAAGATCATCAATATGAAAATGAGCCAAGGTCTCGTTAAACAAGGTGTCTCCATCTGCATTTGTGACCACTGCTTCTGGTCCTTCCAGATCAGCACCAGCGTTGCCACCAATATCGTAATGGACCAACATTCCACCATCATCGAAGATACGAGCATCTGAGAATCCGTAGATATCAATATACTCATCAAATAAGGTGGATTGAGAAATACCTAATTCCATCATTTCCGGACTATCGTCCAGGTCGTGCATAACAAAGGAACCACCGTTAATGGTGCCCGCATCATAGGTCACAACAAACATATCGATGCGATTGTAGATGCCGGGATACTTAATCGTGGTATCGACAAGTTCACCATCACCATAATCCCAGACTGTATCAAGTTCTGTATCGAAATCAGACAGGTTCGAAAAGATACCTAGATTGTGGTCATTGAGACTAAGCTCTGTAAAAGAATGAACAGCAAGCGTAGTATCGTCTTCCATGTCTCCTGATAAGGCTACAAAGATTCTCCCTTCACTCACATCGTCCATATTAAAGACTAAATTATCTCCAAGGCCCGGTGCCAAATAGATACTATCAGCATCGAACCCGTGAGTTTTAAAATATCTAATAGAATTCTCTGCTGTAGAAAAACCATAGGGAGAGTCACCACCTATATTACCCCAATCAAGGGTACTAGCGCCATTGCTTAGGATCAGGTTAGCAACATTGTATTTTCCAGCTCCGAAAGCATTACCATCGCCATCAACCATTCCATCAAAATGGATGGCCAAACCGAAGTTGGCATAGATGTCACTAAAAGTGTCAGTCGAACCAACACTACTGAGTGCACTTTGGAGACCTGAGATCCCATTTAGAGTATCTGACATGAAAGCTTTTAAGTCAGTAGCAGTTGTAAAATACTGTTCATAGAGGTATTCCATGAAAATGAAAGTGTGTTCATAATCCTTCTCAATAGGGGAAGCATCACCCCAGAGTGTTAGACTATTATTAGACAGGACACCTAATTCGCCACTAACATCTTTGAGTCCCACGATATAGGAACCCAAACCCGCTAATCCGTTTTTGACCCAGTCGTCTTCATCAGCATCCGCATTGTGAGAAATGAGAAGACCTAACTGAAAAGCCGCAGACTCTGCAACTAGTGGATCATCAGCAGGCTTCGGATTAATATCGACATAAATAATGTCACGAGCGTTGCTATTTGCATCTGCAAGAGTGTCAGCGACATCTACTTGGTCAGCAACCAGGATCTCACCTTTAATATAGGTGGATCCATCACCGGCCGTATTGTAATAGAGATCATCGATGTCGTATAACAAGGTGTATACCTTATCATCTCCATCAACATTAGGTAGATCGCCTAACCATGTCTGTAGATCGCTATAGATATTAGCGTCCATTGTTGTGCTGAAGGAATTAACCTGATCAAGCGTGACTGCTCTATGTGTTAGACCAGAATTCAACTGTGACCATGTAAGCCCATTGTCAACACTTTTATACAAACCACCTAAGGGACCACCAAAATATAGGTTTCCAGCTCCATCAACAGCGATTGAGCGAACATCTAGGTCGTACTCATGTCCATCTCCGGTATAGCCATCAGTTAGTAATGGCGATACTTTTGTCCATTCACCAGAATTCAACTGGAATAAACCTGCATCGGTAGCGGCCAAAACTTTAGAATTTGCATAAAGCATATCATTGACAACCATACCTGCAGTGGTAGAATCTATAGTGAGCGCGCCACCTGCGGATACAGAATAGATACCATGATCGGCTCCAGCATAAGTCGTAGTACCATCACTGGCAACAGATGAAATACTAAATGCACCGGCTGGTGATACGACCAGATTAGACTCAATTGGTAGCCATGTTGTATAGTCAATCGTATCTGGATCAACTATTGTGGCATCTCCAAAATATTGGTTATCCTCATTGAGGTCAACATACCATACAGGATCAGCGAAACGCGCTTTACCAACCCAATATAGACCGGAAACTGCATCGTTAACTGTTACCCACTGGTTTGGTGTTAACACATCATCGCCACTGAGTAAAACTCTTGGTGAAACAGCATTAATATCCAGCGAGTCTGTGAGAATAGTTGTTGATACAATCAAGTCAATGTTACTCAAATTAATATCGTAAGCATTCACCAGATAGGTTGTGCCATCAACTACAATACTAAATGTGCCATCACCCTGATCACTAACGAAAACGGTGTCAGAAAATGTGAGGCTCGTTGTATCATGGGTTGTCATCTCATACTCTACTAGGGCAGAGTCAATAAAGGTGGATACACCAGAAGTTGGCACGGTACCATTTCCAATGGGTAACCACGAAACCTGTTCATTATCCAGGTCTACGGTACCCATATAAACACCATGTTCAGTTGCAGCAGTAAGAACTTGGGCACTCGTGTCATATAAAATATCATAAACTGGCAGGTGATCCCACTCAGCAGTTATCTGAGGGAGTCCGGCACCAGGCCAGGTAGCCCATTTACGCTTTTCAAAGCTCAACACGCCACTGCGGCTGGCTCCAAAAAAGTTATTATCGTCGGTAGGCTCGTTAGCCATCTCAAAAACAGTAGCATAATCACTTGTTTCATCATTCACATTGTCATACTTATAGCTTGGACAACCACTACCTGCAGAGCTCCACTTGACACCGGCATCTTTTGAGCGATAAGGTGCATGCTGAACCATATCACCAAAAGCAAGGTGACCCCTGCCAACACCAGCCATCCAATCATCGTCGCTATAAAAGTAGACACTCTCTACAGTTGAACGATGTTGAGCTTCAGCATCAGCACCACCCGACCTGGTACCCTCAGGAATGAGATCAGTAGCCCCATTTACATGGGTCCAGGTTGCGCCACCATCATCGGTGTACATGACACCTGATTCAGTTGCAAGTAGTATCTTATTATCATCATTTACATTGATGTCGATGTCATTGATCTTGGCATCTTCAACAAAAATATAGCTATTTTCATTTGTCGCCTGCAGTGTTGCAGAGATAGGATAATAACCAGTAAAAAAACCGTGTCCAAAGACATTAAATCTTTGTGTATCACCTACGGTAGGTGGGTCAAGCGCTCCAATGGTAACAGAGACCATCCCCAGCAATAGCAGTGTGACAATGCTTGAATTTCTGTAACGTTTTATCAAATCAGCCTCCCAACTAGAACGTAAAGTTTACAGAACCATTATAAACTGGATCCAGAATAGTGTGGTGTATGTAAGCAAAATCGAGCCCAATAGAACCCATGTTTATGCCAAGTCCACCAGAA
>CAZOBQ010000129.1:0-7561 GCA_964578155.1 uncultured Lentisphaeria bacterium | reverse complement strand
AGCAATCTGTTGTGCTCCAGTTTGTTCAAACCCAAGAAAATGTGAGCTATTACTTACCGTTTTGATCCATGCAGATAGCGAAAAATCATCAGTAGGGCTAATAACAGGAGTAAAGGAGGTGTTAATATCATCATCAAGCCCATCAAAACTATAAGCTGAGTTAGCATTCCCAAACCTGTCTGTAGTCAATACAGCACCATTATTTATCCCATCATGCCCATTCCCACTCTCATCGTTTGCATTACCATTGAAGGGATAATAAGCAACGAGTGGATTTGGATCCCAATCGTTCAAATAGTATAGGGAGTCAATTTCTTCTATGGGCAGAGAATAGTTATAAATATAAATATCATCAATTTTACCTTCAAAGTGACCAGCTGCAATATCGCCATCTCTTCCAATAGCCGTTCCACCTGATTGATAGTATATCTCACTGGGATCTCTATTTGGATCCTGATCTACTACTTCTCCGTCAACATATACCGTAAAAATTGAACCTTCATAACTCATGGCAATAAAGTGCCATTTCCCATCATTGTAGGTTTTATCTGTACTTACGTATTTGTAATACTCATTCTCATTGTGCCAAATTGCACAGGAGAATCCGCCAATATGGGGCATTGTACTATCAACAAATGGGTTTAGTCCTATGTTATACCCATATAGACGATTTTTAATAATGTATTGATTTAATGGCGATCCAAGGTTTTGAGAGGTTGAGTTAAACCAAGCTATTACTGTGATATTTGACGGCCGAAAAATATTACTATCTCCCAACCAAATGTAATCATCATTACCATCGAACTCATAAGCACTATTTGGATTTCCAAACCGATCTTCCACTAAAACCGGACCATTCACTACCCCGTCACTCCTATTCCAACTCTCATCATTGGCATTGCCATTAAAGGGATAGTGAGCGACAAGGCTATTTTCTAGAGGAATGTCAATACCATACTCGATGACTGCGAAGGAGTAGCCATTGGGGTTGCCCTCTGAGAAGGGCTTCTCTATGAATCCCTGAATCAACTCAGGATAGCCGTCGCCATCCAGGTCACCAGCAAAATCCAGAGCTAAACCTCCCATCAGATCCGGCCATTCAACAAGCAGGGTCTCCTCCCAGAAATTTCCATTATAGTGCCATTGGTGAACCCTGGCTTGGTTATATTCAACAGTGAATAGTTCATCGAAACCATCGCCATCAACATCTCCCCCAGTCACATCCCAAAAAACACCAGTTTGCGAGAGAATCTCAATTTTTCCCGTTTCATAACCCATGATGGAGACATCATCACCACCAGATACCTGCCAAAACCATCCTGAAGGATACATGCCACCAAACAATTCATCATGACCATCATTGTCAATATCCGTGATATATGTTGTCCCGAAAACTGTTTGATCACTATATGAGGTATCAAGAACGGTAACACTTTGTAGCTCATAGGTATCAATGCCTGTTGATTCAACTAAAAGCATTTTTGCATTGTCCCAGACAAAGAAATGGGCTTCCAGCCTTCCATCGCCATCCAGATCACCAATATTGGGTTGACCCCAAGGTGAACCGGCAAAATCGTTAGCACTGGTTCGAGCGTTTGAATATTCTACAACCATATTAGCGTTTCCAGTTGAAAATGATCCTTGAATAGAAGCAATGAGAATGGCGTCAAATGAAGGATCAAGCCCATTAATTGAAATGAGTATCTCAACCTGCCCATCACCATCCACATCGCCGATATTTAAAGCGCGTTCACCATAGTAGCGATCAACCTCAGCACCATCGACGAGGATGGGGATAACATACCGAACGTAAGCATCACTCCCATCAACACCATCCCACTCCCAGATGTGGATACCTGTAAAAGCATCAGCAGTATCTTGCATGCTTAAAAATATAATTTCCCCGCGACCATTATGGTCCAGGTCGCCTGTGATCACATGCCTTGGGGTTGTATAATAGGTGGTGAATTCATCACCCACCGAAGCGACCCATTCCAGGGTGTTGTCGCCTGTAGATTCATAAACATGAACGCCTCTCGTGCGATAGTCAGTAATCAATACCTCTTTTAAGCCATCATTATCCAGATCACTACCTGCCGTTACTCCTCGGGTTCTATATCCGGGATTGATAGCGTCAACCCCATCCTCATCTGCAACCACTGGATAAACACCAATTCCATCTGACTGGAATAGATCTGTTCTGTTGGTTATCCAGCCACTGGAATAAACAATGTTTTCCTCTTTCTCTATCTCTTGAGCGGATATGTCTGATATTTTGCCATCACTTGGATAGTAGGCAACTGGACCTTGCCCAAAAGCCATACTTACCATCATAAGCATCATTAGCAATAGTGATAATTTCCTGGTGGATTTCATAATACCCTCCCGAGATTAAACTGTTTATTTGATAATAAGCGGCAATATACACTATATCTTATCATAGACAAGTTGGTGACATTATTGGTCACTATTGGGAGTTATCTCAATCATTTAAACAAATGTGAAGGTATGGACGAAAACGTCCTAAATCGGAGCGTGAGTGTCTATACCTAGCAAGGGTCTGAGATTGCCGCGCCCTTCGGGCTCGCAAAGACTAGACATTGGGAGCCGCCTCCTGGATTCTGTCTTCACCATTTCTGAGTTTCAGCACCTTGGGTAAATCCGAGATTCTTTCGCTCAAGTAGTCATAAGGTTAGGACGTGTCGTACGCCGAGTCCACCTCGCATATGCTCAGTCCTCAGCAAGACACTGTAGGCTCAGAAAGACTAATTATTTTGGGTTCTCCCCTCAAACTCTCCCCCTTGCTTTTCTTTGCATGCTCCGCGGTCACTACGGTTAGGCTTTCCCTAGTTGTGTCGTTCCTCTAAAACAGAAACCACATCTTTCAGTGCAACATCGCGGGATTGGAGAAGGACCAGCAGATGATACATGAGATCAGCAGATTCATTGAGCAGCTCTTCCTTATCTCCAGCTACAGCAGCGAGAGCCGTTTCTACAGACTCCTCGCCCACTTTTTGAGCAATATATTTGCTGCCGCGCTGAAAGAGTTTAGCAGTATAGGAAGTTTCAGGCGAACCTCCTTTTCGTGTTTCAATCACTGACTCCAATTCTGATAGAAATGCCAACGTAGGCTGTGAGCTGTCATCCCAGCAGGTTGAAGTGCCTGTGTGACACACCGGACCCGTAGGATTTGCCAAAACTTTCAAACTGTCCCCATCACAATCAGCATAGACTTCCACATAGTTCAGGACATTCCCCGATTCCTCGCCCTTTTGCCAGAGTTTCTGACGACTGCGGCTAAAAAAGGTCACCAGACCGCTTTCCATGGTCTGTACAAGGGATTCCTGATTCATATAGGCCTGCATGAGGATCACACCAGAGTTGGCATCCTGGACAATGGCAGGAATCAGTCCCGCTTGTTTGTCCCAGGCTAATTGGTCAATAGTTGCTTTTGTCACTTTCATTTCCGTACCTCAATTCCTTTATCTCGTAAATAGGATTTTAAATCTTGTATATCGATGACCCCTTTGTGAAAAACAGAAGCTGCCAATGCACCATCCACATCACTTTCCTTGAAAACAGTGGTAAAATGCTCCATGGCCCCGGCACCACCGGATGCGATCAATGGAATATTAATGACCGCCCGGATTTTTGACAGTTGTGTCACATCATAACCCTGTCGCACCCCATCCTGATTCATGCAATTCAAGACAATCTCCCCCGCTCCAAGCGCTTCAGCTTGCTGCACCCAATCAACTGTGGTCCAGGAGGTTAGCTTTGTTTTGCTTTCGTCACCAGTATACTGGTAGACCTTGTATTCACCTGTCTCAGGATCCTGAAAACTATCTACCCCAACGACCACACATTGTTGTCCAAAACGGGCATTCAGATCGCTGATAAGTTGCGGATTATTCAGGGCTGGAGAATTGATGCTGATCTTATCCGAGCCCATTTCCAAAACTTCTGCTGCCAGATCCAGACTATCAATGCCACCGGCCACGCAAAAGGGAATATCAATCACTCTGGCCACTCTTTCAACCCAGGAACGATCCACAGCCCGACCATCACTTGATGCTGTGATATCATAAAAGACCAATTCATCAGCACCTTCTTTGGCATAACGCTCAGCCAAAGGGACAATATCACCAATGATCTCATGGTTGCGGAACTTGACCCCTTTAACCACCTTGCCATCCCGAACATCGAGACAGGGAATTATGCGTCGCGCCAGCATTGGATTGCCTCCTCTAGTGTAAATTTACCATCCAATAAAGCCCGTCCCACGATCACACCGGTAACACCAGTTGATGGTAAAGCAGCTATATCATCCAGAGTTCCAGTCCCTCCGGATGCCTGCCATTTCAAATTAGAATATACTTTAACAACATCTTTGTAAAGCGCTGTGTTAGAGCCGGTTAGTGTTCCATCTTTACTGATATCTGTACACAGGATATGTTTCGCATTCGAGTAGCTATCCAGGGTTTGCTCCAAACTCTTGCCACTGTCTTTTTGCCACCCTTTGGTAGGTAAAGTCTTGTTTCCCTGTTTATCGATGGAGACATCCAGAGCCAGAACGATATGTTCATTTCCAAACCGTTCCATCCAGGAGCCAACCAGGTCCGGCTCATTAATCGCTAAACTACCAATAATGACGCGTTCCACTCCGATAGTCAGCAGATCATCCACATCCTGCACCGAGCGGATTCCCCCACCCACCTGTAAGCGTGCATCAGTTCCAGCGACTATCTGTTTAATAAGTTCCAGTTGACGATTCTCTGCATCACGGGCACCTTCCAGGTCAATGATATGCACGATTTCAGCACCGGCTGCCGTGTATTTTTGCACCTGATCTACTGGATTCAGATCGTAGAAGCGGGTTTTCGAATAATCCCCTTGAAACAAGCGCACCACACGCTTATCCAATAAATCGATGGCAGGTATAATCATGAATTTATCTCCAAGAAGTTCTTCAATACCTGCAAACCCCGTTCCCCTGAGCGTTCCGGGTGAAACTGAACTCCATAAAAATTATCCTTCTGAATAGATGCGGAGAAAGCTGAACCATATTCACATTGAGCAAGCGTATAGTTTGATGGCTCAACAACATAGCTGTGAACAAAATAAAAGTAATCTCCAGGCTCGATTCCGGCAAACAAGGGACTCTCGTTAATATCAGTCAGTGTATTCCAGCCCATATGGGGCAAACGACGGCCCTGGGCATCCAAAGTGCTAACTTCCCCCGGGATTAGTCCTAAACAGGCTGTATTTCCTTCCTCAGAGCGTTCTAGGAGCATTTGCATCCCTAGACAGATACCTAATACCGGTTGAGTCAATCCACGTATGGTTTCGACAAGATCCCTTTCTTCAAGACCAGCCATGGCAAATTGGGCAGATCCTACGCCTGGTAGGAAAACCCGCTCTGCAGCGCTAATAATCTTAGGATCAGCAGTGATCACCGGTTTCGCATCCAGCCTTTCCAGGGCAAACTTCACTGAGGTAAGATTAGCACAACCCGTATCAACAATGACGATCATAACACGCCCTTACTACTGGGAATGGCTGAGCCACCCGTTTGAATAGCCTGTCCCAGCGCTCGCCCAAATACTTTGAATAAGGATTCCACCTGATGGTGAGCATTGCCTTCAGTGGTTGACAGATGCAAAGTCATTCCCATACTCATCGTCAACGACCTGAAGAAGTGAGACACCATCTGGGTGCTCATTTCACCCACTTTGTCAGATGTGAATGTTGCCGCAAATTCTAGATGGGGACGACCGGATAGATCCAGGACACATTCAGCCCGACATTCATCCATGGGTAGGACAAAGCCGAAACGACCGATTCCCTGTTTATTTCCCAGGGCCAGAGAGAGAGCTTCACCTAAAGCCAGAGCCGTATCCTCCACACTGTGGTGTTCATCAACCTGAAGATCACCTCCTACCTGACAATTCAATGAGAAGCCAGCGTGGACAGCGATCTGCTCCAACATGTGGTCAAAGAAACCAATGCCTGTATTTATGGAAGCAGAACTAGCTTCATTCAGATCGACTTCCACCAGAATATTGGTTTCCCGGGTTTTGCGATCTACTCGAGCTGTACGTCCTGCATTCAGAATGGTTTTAGTGATTTCTTTCCAGCCATTGGACACAGGATCGTATTGAATACCCCTAACGCCCATGTTGGCTGCCAGCTGCAGGTCAGTTTCACGATCACCGATGACATAGGACTTGGTAAAATCGATCTTCCCAGCTTGAAGCAATGGCTGAACCAATCCCAACTTGGGTTTGCGACAGGCACAGTCATCCTCTGGAAAATGAGGACAGATCAATACATTATCAAAGCTTATCCCCTGTGACTCAAGGACTTGCATCATTTTCTCATGAGGAACCTTAAAGTCCTCCTCTGGATAACTCTCTGTTCCCAGTCCGTCCTGGTTGGAAACCATGATCAAGCTATATCCAGCCGTTTGGAGCTTCAATAGGGACGGGATCACATCAGCTTCGAGAACCAGCTTTTCCAGTGAATCTACCTGAAAATCTACAGGCGGTTCCTGGATGATGGTTCCATCCCGATCAATCAATAGGGTTGGCTTTGCACTCATGCTTGTTCTCCTGAAAAGCCCGCTCGCAGAGCACGCCGAGAACGCAAAGTATTTATGTTTGATATTTCGTTTAAAAGGATCTTCGATTGTACCTGAGCCTCTTTCATGCTTGTTCTCCATAATTCTTTAATACCTTCAATAGTTCTGCTTGCTCAGCTTCGGTTCCAATGCTGATGCGAATGCAATTCTCCAGGTTCAATTGGTGGCTCTGGTCTCGAATAATGATTCCGCGAGACTTCAAATAATTCATAACTTCCTGAACATCAGCGACTTCCAGCAATAGGAAGTTGGCATCACCGGGATAGACTTGTTTAACAAACTCCAGGTCATTCAAAGCTGCTTCCAGTGTAGAACGACTCTGAATAATGGCTTTTACTTCGGATTTCATCCTGGAGACACCTTCATTGTTCAAAGCTTCCGTAGCCATCTCAACAATGGGTACAGGAATGGGATAAGGTGCTGAAACCTTCTGAAGGATAGAGATGATCTCAGGATTAGCAATAAGGAAGCCCGTCCGTAATCCTGCCAGGCCAAAGGCTTTTGATAGGGTTCTGGCAACCACCAGGTTGTCATATTCTGTCAAATCATTGATGAAACTGGCTTCAGGATTGAATTCGATATAGGCTTCATCCAGGATGACGATGGACTTGCCCTCGGCCATTTCTAGAACTTTTAGGACATCCTCCCTGTTCAATAGATTCCCCGTAGGATTGTTTGGTGAGCAAAGGAAGATGAGTTTGGGTGTAGGGCTGGGCACTTCGGCAGGCTCAGTGTCCGTAGCTAATTCGGTGGCTGAGCTAGCCGAAGCCTCCATCTCCTGGTCAAGGACACCGGGCATTTCGGCGAGCTCAATGTCCGGTGGTGTTCCGGAGGCTGAGGCTCCCGAAATCTCCATTCCCTGATTAATCGTACCGCTCATTTCGGCGAGCTCAATGTCCGGTGGTGTTCCAGATCGGAAGC
>CAZOBQ010000128.1:0-7578 GCA_964578155.1 uncultured Lentisphaeria bacterium | reverse complement strand
GTGTCTCTTATTTTTTAAGCGATCTTGTCCGAATTACTTTGACGACTTACAGTCATGGAAAACCTCACCCCTGACACGGTGAAGGGTATGGTAGACCCTATTTCCGACTCCCACGACGTGCAAGATACTTTAGTGGGTTAATCCCCAATGCAATACTACGTAGAACCGACTTTCTTTCTCCATCTTGATCTTCCTGCTGAGGCCTGAATTTATCAATAGCTTTTTCAATGACCGTTCGAGTAGGATTTATGGCATATTTTGAGAAATCGATGGCTTTCTGTTTGGCAATATCATTGAGCTGCTGTTTTATATGACTAATGGGTTCATCAACAATAGCTTTGGTGCCTGCCAAAATCAGCTTGGGCTCTGGTGAAAGCTCCTTAGTAGATTGGATATAGGTTAATTTACAATAATTTTCAGTGATAATGGAGATCCGTGACAGAAGAACTGCATTGGTAAAACCACCTGCTATGGATGCCATAACTTTATCAAAAAATGGAATGCTCTTCAGTGCATCTGACCCCAATTTCGATATTAATTCCTCAACTGCGAACTCAACGCCTTCAGAACCACCAATGGCAATGGAATAATAGATTTGTTTCATGATCTGCCACAGGTCCCGGCCACTTGCTCGACCCGTGTACAGTGTGAAGATTTCTTTAACCATATTCACATTCGCCGAAAAAATCAGGATAGCATCAATAAACCCATATTGGGAAACGGCAGTACTGTAAAAGAGGTGGACGATATACTTTCGCCTAATTTCATCACAGCGCTCAGCTAACACTCCTGTTGTCAGTTCATAACGCTCATACGCTGATCCAAGTTTGGGGTGCTCAAATTTGATCTCTTTAAGATAGGGATTACTCAAACTCCTTTGGAGTCTCATATCAATCAAATCAAGTTCCTTTTTCCGCTTTCTTACGGGGCCAGGGTCACCACTGAGACGACTTATTCTATAAATGGGAATCAGTACAAAATATATTAGGGTCGCCAAGAGTAAGAATAACACTGCATATCCTAAATAGGGATTCGCAGTGTAGGCTAATACATAGAAATTGAGCATCTCTCTCAGGATGAGATAGATCAGTAAAAACAGGATAAAAAGAATAATTCGTTTGAGCATCTTCATTGAGCAGAAGCTAATGAAATCTCAGAGAAAACGGTAGTTAAAATTCACTACTGAATATTCATCAGGAGTTTCAAGTAGCTTTTGAAACCTTTGATTCTCACGTAGTGGAACAAAATCGGCAAAGAAATTAGACCACCCCATAAGGACTTACTTTATTTTTTAATGTATTTTGCTACTGCCTGAAATAGTATATCCAACTCACCCAGTTCATTATAAGCGTTAAAGCTAAGTCGCAAAATGGGTTCCTTCCTCCACCTCGTTATCATGGCTTCAATGCGGTAAGTTTCCCAAAGATGCGTCCATAAGTCGAGGGGATTGGTTTCACGGGGTAAAAGAACACTGGCAATCTGTCCTAACCATGAATTATCACAAATGGGGACATTGTCTAATGCTTCTACAAACCTTTCACGAGCCTCATACACCAGAGCTCTGGACTCTGCATTCCGAAGTTCCCAATTATGCTTTCGTCGAAACTCCAAGGCTTTGGGAATACTTAGAAATGCTGCCATATCTCTTGTTCCCCACATCTCATGACGCAACGAAAAGGAGGGTTGATTTATTTCTGCCCAGCTGATAACCAGGGGCTCAAACTGCTCCCGTTGGCTAGAATGGACATACAGAAATGCTGTGCCCTTTGGGGTTAAAAGCCACTTATGGCAATTACTGGTATAATAGTCAGCATCAATATCAGAGATATCCAAATCCAATTGCCCTACAGCATGGGCACCGTCAATTACTGTGATGATACCAGCCTGACGAGCACGAGAGCAAATCTCTTTCACAGGTAAGACCAGTGCTGTCGCAGAAGTAATATGGCTCAGAAGAATCACTTTGGTTCTAGGAGTTACCTGCTGCCAAAATAATTCAACAAATTCAGCCTGGGTTGAGACAGGTAAATCGATGGCAACTTGCTTGAGGTCAGCACCCACCCGATTACATTTTCTCTCCCAGGTGGCCACTATGGTTCCATATTCATGATCTGTGGTCAAGACCTCGTCATTGGCTTTTAGTTGAATAGTGTTGGCGATTGCATTTAATGCTACTGTAACATTGGGGGTAAAAATCATTCCTTCTGGATCGGTATGTACGAATTGCGCCAGCTCAAACCGACTCTCTTCCAGGGGCCCACTGGCCTGCTTAGTGAACATGCCCTTCATTTGCCTGGTAAAATAATCAATGGGATTATTTTCCAGTAGGACCTGCCACTGCTGAAAGTCCTCAAACACTTCTCGAGGACAAGCACCAAATGAGCCATGGTTCAGATAGTGTATGTCCGGATCAAGCATAAACTCTGATTTGAGGTTATTAAGCATGGGGACTCCTTCATAGAATTTTCCTGATTGGATAGGCAACCCGGAAAACTAGGATTTAATCAGCTATTTCACCAACAGAATCAGTTCAGGCTGAAAACTGTCATACCAATAAATAATCCAAGCAGAGAAATACAGATAAATGCAGCCAGAGACTGAACCCAATCTTTGTCTGAAAAGCGAGCAGCCAGAGTGGCAAGGAACATGATGAGCAATAGTGGAGTGGCTAATCCTAATATCGGGGACTTCTCTATGAGTGTTTCATGAAAGAAGTTAATAACAATAATAACCGCAAGAATGTTGAAAAAACTGGTTCTCTGCTGATAGTAATGATCCCGTGAAGGTTTATTCTTGGCAAAAATTAATCCCGCCAGGATAAAGAGGAGAATAGGAGCAGCCAAAGAGAGCAATAGTTGAAGAAAATTCCATTCAAAATTCTCGTGCAGATCCCAACGAGTCCACCAGATGATTATGAGATGCAGAAAAATAAAGAGCGCCCAGATGGCTTGGGGAAGGAAAAACCGTTCTTTAAACTCTGTTCGGAGTAAACGTACGACACCGTAAAGTAATTCAGCTATCCCTAGACCGATGAGGATAGATGTGAGTACCATGATGTATTCAAAGAGACTCAATTGAAACCTCTCTAGGGAATCATAGGCTAAGCCTATGGTTTGTCATGCTGTTCAACCAAAGTTTGAAACCTGGGATTTTCTCTAAGTGGATCATAGATAGGATCTAGTCTTAACAAATTTACACTTGTCCAGCCAGGTACGGTCAGGAGCTTCTCAAGAAGACTAATCGCTTCATCTTGTTCACCACAAATGACATAAATATCGGCAAGATCCATTAGAGCATCCGCACCTAAAAGTCCATCTCTAGACAAGGGCATGAGCTCAACTTCACGTTTGCCCCAGTCCATGGCTTCTTCAAATCGACCTTGTTTTGCCAGGGTGATCCCTAACTCTCCATAGGCTTCCCAGTCTTCAGGATTTTCCTGAATCGCTTGCTCTGCATCCATACGAGCTGAATCAAAATAGGCTTGGGCTTGCTCAATTTCCCCAGTGCGCTGTAGTAGATCACCGATAGTCCAAAATGAGCTCGATGTATCTGCCATATTAATTTCAAGCGCCAATTTAAAATCACGACTGTACCATGTGTGCAATGGTCTGATTTCGTCCAATTCAGAGGGGTCAAACTTGAGCAGGAGTTGATCCATAATTAGCTGTAGTGTATTCAGGTCTCCACTGCGGCTGGCTTCAATATAATATCGTCCAAATTCTTGAGAAGCTTCTTTCCCTCTATAAATTGCTGACAGTTGTTCCTGATACCGCTGCGCTAGATCCCAATCCCGCAAGAAAAATGCCCAATTTCTGGCTTCCCACACCTTAGATCCATCGTTAGGATCCAGTGAAACTGCTTTTTGGAGGTTTTCCGTAGCTTGCTCATAAAGACCGAGGCGTCTCTCCACATAAGCAGTTGCAGCAAATAGATCGCTGTTATTAGGTTGAGATTCCTGAGCTATGGAAAATTCTTCCAAAGCTTTCTGATAATCACGAGATCCATAGTAATAGAAAAATCCTCTTGCCTGATGTGTTTCAGGTGCCTCGGCATTGATGGCCAGCGCTTTTTCTAATACCATCTCTGCTTTCTTAAGACGGGCGGGTGTCGGATCTGTTCCGCTACCATCAAAATATTTTTGTGCATGCCCACGAGTCAAAATAGTATATGGCAATAGAAAGTCAGGGTCAAGTTCTGTAGCTCTTTCATACATAGCAAAAAGAGAATCATCATCAGCGACGCCTGAAGTTCTCAATAAATCTGCTCTGAGATAAACATCCCAGGCTTCCTGGTTTTCGGTATATCTAGTTTCAATATATTGTTCTTCTGCTGGAGTGAGCTTGGCTTTAAGAGCGGAGGCGATTTTCTTGGAAACTTCTGTTTGAACGGAGAAAATATCTGCATATTTGCGGTCAAAAGTCTCAGCCCAGAGATGCTCATCGGTTCTGGCATTAATAAGCTGTGCTACAATGCGAACCTGATCTCCGGCTCTGCGGACACTGCCTTCCAAAATATTGGCTACACCTAGTTCCCGTGCTATCGCTGGAATCAATTTGGTGGTTCCTTTATACTGCATCACCGAGGTCCTGGATATGACTTTAAGATCAGCAATCTTGGATAGCTGTGTTAGAATATCATCATGGACCCCATCAGCAAAAATCTCATCCTCTCGTTCATCAGCAAAAGGCGTAAAAGGCAGTACAGCCACTGATTTTTCATCAAGAGCTGCTAACTCACTTTGACTCATATCCATTGAGGAGGAATCAAAGAAACGCGGATAAGCGGTAAATCCTAGAATGAGGGTCAGGAGCGTAATAATAATGGCATTCCCAGTGAATGGTTTATGATCTGGGCTTTGTTTTTCTCCTGTTTTAGGCGACCTTTTTAGTCCCTCAGGGGTGAGCTGAAAGGTCCAGGCCAATCCGATAGCGATAGGAAAGCCCAAGCCAAGGAGAATCATGATAAAAGTTATTGTCCAATCTGGAACACCCAGCCGTGGCAGGATCATATCTGCCGCCTCCAGGATAACGAAGCCTGTACCTGCATAAACGGTGGAAACTCTAAAGACTCGACGGTTTCGGAGCTCTTGAATCAGACGACTAATGCTACTTTGTGAGTCTGACATACTGGATCAGCTGGCACTCATGATGAGCTTCTGGTAACGGGGATGATCGTGAAGCGAATCAAAAAATGGGTTCAACCTGATACGCCATTTTGTATATCCACTTTTGATTGATAGTAAGTATTCCATTTTATCTATAGCCAGTTCAGTCTCGCCGACAAGATTATAAATAGCTGCCAGCCTAAAATGATGATCAGGACCATTGAGGGCATCTTTTGAAACCGGTTCCAGTTCAATTGCTCTTTTACCAGCGGTAATCGCTTTTGATTTATCCCCAGCCATCGCATGAATTATGCCCAAACTACTAACAACAAAAGCCTCATCCGGATTCTTGTTAATTTTACCCTCAAGGTTTTTTCGGGAGTGCTCTAGTTCAGTGGAAAGCTTACTCGGTTTATTCTGCAAATAGTATATTCTGCTTTTGTGGTACGCAGGGAAGGCCCCACTATAGTCATTCTGAATAATCTGCAACGCAGATTCAAAATTATCGGCCTCAATTTCAAGCTGAGCTCTATAGGAAGCTATAGTTGAAGGATTATCACTATTTAAAATGCCCTCATTAAGAATTTTACGAGCTCTCTCTAGATCACCATAAACATCTTTTACAAAGTGGGCATAAAATCGATATGGTGATGAGCTCTCTGGTGATGTTTGGATAGCTTTTCGGTAATACACCTCAGCTGCCTCATAATCACCCATAATAAAATAATAACCACCTAGCCAGCCTGCATTACCGATTCCATCCGGTTCGATCTCATAGGATCGTTCAAGATATTTTCCAGCTTTAGGCCAATTCCCAGCCCTGACATTTAGCTCCCCAAGGTGTTTGACAATCTCACCATTTCCCGGCTGCCCCTCGGCGGCTATCTCATATTCCCGGATAGCTGCTGCCGGATCATCCAAACACCATTGATAAAAGATACCTTGGGCAAAATGGACTTCCGGATGATCAGGGATCAAACGTTTTGCTTTTTCTAGTGTATTCCTGGCTAACTCTTTTCTCTCAGGACTATGATCCCAATCCCGCCCCTGGAAGAGAACTGAGTGAGCTACAGATTGACGAGCATAAGCCAAACCAAAATCTGAATCCAGCTTGATGGCTTCCTCGTACATGGCCACTGCCTTCAGGTTACCTTCTTTGGTGGTCTTGGTGTACCAGAAGTGGTTACCCTTCAGGAAGTAATCATAGGCGGCCATATTTAATGTGGGGATGGCATCAAGGTTTGCTTTTTCCTCAGGACTCAAAGCTGACTTCAAAGCCCGGGCAATTTTTTTTGCCACGTCACTCTGGATTGAAAATATATCAGCATAGGCCCTATCATAAGTTTCGGCCCATAAATGTTCATCAGACTTGGCATTAATAAGCTGGGCCACAATACGAACCTGATCCCCCGCTCTACGAACACTGCCCTCCAATAGATTGGCAACACCGACTTCTTGCGCAATCTCTTTGATACTTTTCTGGGTGTCTTTGTATTTCATCATTGTGGTTCGGGAAATGACTTTGAGAGCACGAATCTTGGAGAGTTGGGTGAGTATATCATCATGCATTCCATCAGCGAAGATCTCGTCCTCCCGTTCATCAGCAAAAGATGTGAAGGGTAGAACGGCAATAGATTTAGGGTCAACTTTGACTGCAGTTTCGGCAGAAGTAGCCTCTGAATTACTTACTTCACCTGCAAATCGAGGGTAAGCTAATAATCCGATTATAACAATCAGCAATACTGTAATAATTGTATTGCTGGTGAAAGGTTTATGATCGGCCGTATGTTTTTCGCCGGTTTTTGGGGACCTGCGGAGACCTTCTTCGGTCAATTGATAATGCCAGGATAGTGTCGTAGCAATGGGGAATCCAATCATGAGAATCCCGAGAATGATCAGGGCTAAAATCTCTGGGAGCCCTAACATGGGAATGATAATGTCGGATGCTTCTAAAACGGCGAAACCAATTCCCAAATAGACCGCTGCCACCCTGAAAACTCTACGATTTCTTAGTTCAGAAATGAACTTTGATAAACCCGTTTTTTCTTCGCTCATAATATCCCCATTTTGGTGTCTCTAGAAGCGCCTCAATATGTGTTATTGGCATGCATGATGCAATGCCTATTAATGATTGTTTTTATCGTGTTTTAGCTTCCCTCTGATGAAGGAATTTACCTACCCAAATGACTAATTAGTGAACTTGTGTTCACTAGGAGACAATTGAACCTAGCTTTTCGCTGGGAATCCCCATAACTTTTATTTTTTCTGATTTGCCTTTAAGCTCTTGAGCACCGAAATCCTGCCAGGGCAGGTTCTGGGATTGCTTCAGGTTTTGATGAAGTACATGTGAAATGACGATTGGCGTATTGAAATCCTTGGTCAGCGTCTCGAGTCGAGCCGTAATATTCACAGCATCTCCAATAACCGTGTATTCCAGTCGTTCTTCTGACCCGATATTCCCGGCAATCACCTCT
>CAZOBQ010000127.1:0-7612 GCA_964578155.1 uncultured Lentisphaeria bacterium | reverse complement strand
TATTCAGGATCTGATCTAACAATTGAGACAAGATGAAGGTGAATAAGATCAAGATACCGGCCATGATCGCTGCTTGCGAAAATATCAATTTAAGACGTATGGAAAGGGTAGGAGTCTTAATCTTGGGTTTCAATATAGTAACCTTCACCCCGTTTTGTATGAATGAGCTTTTTCTTACTTAATTGCTCAAGTTTTGTTCTTAGCATCCTGATATATACCTCTAGGGTATTGGTTTTGGGATCAAAATCATATCCCCACACCTCTTGTAAGAACTTCTTCTTCGGGATGGTTTGACCCACTTTCTGAAAAAGTAGACTTAAAATAGCTGATTCTTTTTGAGATAACTCGATTGAGTTACCATTGGCGTGGACAAAATTCTTTGAGACATCAAAAGTAAATCCTTTGACATTAAAAATGGATATGGGTGATTGATGGCTTCGTCGTATCAAACTGGAAAGACGAATAAGGAGCTCTTCTGGGTGAAAGGGCTTAGTCAGGTAATCGTCTGCACCTACTTCAAGACCTTTAATACGATGGTTTAGGGCCGATTGGGCCGTTAGAAATAGGATGGGAGTTTTATCTCCTTTTTGCCTTAAACGTTCACATATCTCTACGCCACTGATTTCTGGTAGGAGCCAATCGAGGATAATTACATCGAAAGCGTCATTGGTGAGGATGTTCCACGCTTCTGCACCATCATGAGCAACAGTCACTGTGTAAGAGTTGTTTTGCAGAAGCTCCTGGAGGTGAAGCGCCAGACGCTTTTCATCTTCAACGATCAAAATTCTCATGGCATCAAACTAACTTTTTTTGTTTTGAATGGATACTCATAAGTAAAATTTCCCTATGGAAATAAAAAGGGGAGGACTGAGCCTCCCCTTTTTATTTATCTTTTAAGAGACTCTCAATTATGAATTAACAGTGCTTTTGCAGCTAATTCTGTTAATGTTTGAGCTGATTTTTTGACTGTATCACCAACTGCGGTGGCATAACCACCTAAGCCGTCGGCATCAAGATGGCAACCATAGCAAGCATATTTCAAGCTTAGCATGGCTTTGCCGTTACCATCTACTGCAACCGTAGCGCCGCCTTCAGCAAAGAATTCATAATCTGCATTTGAGTTGATTGCGAATAAGTGCGATTTCACGTCACCAACATAGGCACCGCGCTGCTGGCCAGACTTAGAGGAATATGGCATATGACATGATACACAGTTATCTCCACCAAGGTGGTTGACTGTGGTTGTCGTATGACAGCTCTCACAGGTTTCAGTAATTGAATCACCATTCCAAATTGTGCGTTTATGTGGGTCATGACAACTTATACATGTCATACCAGCTTCGTCATAATGATTGGTCGTGATAAATTCATCATATTGTTCATGATGTTTGGTGAAACCGCTACTGGCAGCAATTGAGCGATCCGCGTTACGGGTGTGACAATCACCACATAGATTATTGACATCACCTTTTCCACCTTCTAGGCGACTGGTGGTTACACGATCGATATAGTCTGTATTTCCATAAGCAGCGTGCTGGGTACCTTGACCGTGACAAGCTTCACACTCAACACCACCAAATTCAAACCAGTCCATGGTTTCAGCTGCATCGATACCAAGTTTAAGTTTCAACCATGAGCTATCAGGATTGGTAGTTTCTACAGCACCGGTTGTATGGCATTTAAAACAGCTGTAGTTATATTTTTTTACATCATCTACACCGTCAGAATGATAGTTAACCCAGCCCCAGTCAACTCCACCATAGAAATTATGTTGGTTTAATCCAGTTAGAGGATACATACTTCCGTCTGTTCCAATGACACGACCATCGGTTCCAACAAATCGGGCTTTCCAGCCAAAACCACCAATTACACCGGCGACATCGTCCCAACCGCCAGATACAAAATCAGGTAATGCCATGTAATTATCAACGAAGGAAGGATAGGTGGGTGCTGTAGCATTTTCAATAACATTGAATTTGTAAGGATGTCCACTTAGGACAAAATCGTCATAGATAGCAGTATGGCAATCGCTACAAGCATCTGAACCAGCATAAGCTAATTCTGGCAGTCCACCAACATTGATCTCGAGTGTTGATGAGGCATCATCGGTACCATCACTATAGGTCACAGTGATAGTGACCATGGCTGCAGCATCTGGAGCTGTCCATGATACAGAATCCATATCAGTATCAGTAAATGTTCCGCTAGTAGCAGACCAGGTAACTGTCAAGGCATCATCTTCGTCATCTGTAGCGCTAGCGCTTAATGTGATAGTTTGTCCTGTAAAGGGGGCAGTTTCACTTGCGGTAATAGCAGACACCTCAGGTGCTTCATTTGGATCTTCACAATTCCAAATAAAGAGAGCGGTTATTGCGATTAAAAGGGTAAGTAGTTTTCTCATGTTTCCTCCTCGGAATTAAATTCTGCGATAAAATTAGTATTGTAAAAGGTTGAGAATAGCAAATACTGGTAAGATGAAAGAATCTTAATATATGTGTTGAAAATTTGGTGAAGATATTTAAATCTGCGATCGGTGAAATAGCTTGCCACACCATAGGTGGAATTCTATTTTTGCCCGCCTTCGAGGGACTATGTCCCACTACGGCGGACAGGCCCGCCAAGTTTGACAAGAAATCGAGATTAAATTCGTAATTTCTGATTCATGATTGACAATTGAATTGGGCGGGGTAGCCCAAATTATTTCGCCAGAGGCGAAATGATGGAGAGCGCGTTGGTTAGAGCATCCTGACATTACAGTTGGGAGTGTTGGCGACTTAACATCACCAAAGTTTGAAAAATGGCAGGGTAGCTCAGTTGGTTAGAGCACCGGCTTCATAAGCCGGGTGTCGGCGGTTCAAATCCGCCCTCTGCTACAAAACATAAAAAGGTCACCTCAGGTGGCCTTTTTATGTTTTATGGGGCGGTGTTTGAACCGTCTTGGGTTCACTCGAAAGTCTCTCTACCAGCGGTAGGAAGGACGTCGAGCAGCAAACGCTTCGACAGGCCCAGCATAGAACCCGAAAAGCTGAAATCCACCTCTGCCTCAGAAAATAGATCTATTTTAGAAATACCATCTTAATAGTCTCAGAACGTTCACCTATCTGTAATCGGGCTAAATAAACACCAGTACTCACCTGATTGCCAGCCTCGTCAGTCCCATCCCATTGGACTTGATAGGATCCTTCTGCCTGTCCTGATTCTTTGAGAACTACAATCGCTTCTCCTTTGATGTCATAGATTACTAGACTCACATCAGAGCGGAAAGGAACTGAATATCTGATCTTTGTACTTGGATTGAATGGGTTAGGAAAGTTCTGTTCCAGTGCAAATTCATGCGGAAATATTTCTTTTACACCCTCATCAATTGCTACGGTATTTGAAAAGAAGTAAATATTGTCCCAATAGATCGTGCCGTTTCCTTCAACCTTGAACTGGAATACATCTGTGAGATCTACGTTTGGGTAGCTAGTCAAAGGAATATCCACACTTACCCACTGCTCAGGAGCTATGGTGAGATTATAAAAATCACTATCAACAGTTGGTGTTTGACTGATTACAAAGAAGTTCAATAGAGAGGAATTGCCCGTCCAAAAGTCAACATGGAGGTAGCCCATCCCTGTAACATCAAGGGCAGGAAATTCTGTACCCTGATAATTCAATCCAGAATAGAGAAGTGTATTGTTGCCTTCAATTTCTACCTGACTGACAGCAGTAGCCTGTCCCCATCCAGGATTCAAGTTAACGCTAGCTATATTTGTATAGGCATCACTAAATACTGAAATCACGTCTGTGGATGGCACAGTCGGGATAGGTGCATGAGCGACCGGCACAGGGGCTAATATTTGTGCTGAGAAGGTGATGTTATCGAAATAACAGAGGTTGTCTGTTGTCCTTCCGGCATCAAAATCTGGGAATATAATTATTTGATCGAGAATTCCCGTTGCTCCTAAACCAATATGGCTGGAAAGATCAAATGTTAATTCTTCCCATTCATTGATTAAGGTATTCGCAATTTTTATTTCAGGTTGGGCTTCGCCATTTGCCTCGGCGAATTTGATTCCAACATCACTGATCACTGATTTATAAACCATGATCCTGACTGTACTATTTGTGGCATCCCAGCTAAATGAACCAATATCAGCACCATGTTGAGATTCAACACCAGCCCAGGGTGCTCCCACAGTTAAGGTTGTCATAGAACCAACTGTAGCAGATGTGTTTATTCCAGTCGCGTCGGGGTTTGAGACAATTCCGAAGGGTTCATTACCTCCATTTTCAAAGGTGGTCCATGTCCAGTCTGCTCCATGACCTTCAGCCTCAAAGTCGATAGGTGCATGGGGCGTTGGTTCTAGACCGCCTCCTTCACCTTCAAAATAGATGTTATCAAGATAGACATCTCCATTGCCGACAAACTTTAACTGGAAAATGTCACTCACAGATAATCCGAGATCAGTGAAGTGCGCCAAAGGAATGGCAGCATTTACCCAGGTTTCATTGGTAATGGGAAGGGTGAAGGCTTGTTCTCCTGAGGATTGACTGATGAGAACGATCTGCAATTCAGTAGAGTCTGCGCTCCAGAAATCTATATGAACCGAATCCATTCCTGTAAGATCCTGGGTACTGCCCAACTCAATTCCCTGATAGTCTAAACCAGAATAGAGTAGCGTATTGTTGCCTTCAATTGCTACTTCAGTAACTACTGTACTTTGACCCCAGCCAGGATAGAAATTTGTTCCAAAAATGTTGGGGTAGGAATCACTAAATACTGAAATAACATCACCAGCCGCTGCTGTTGGCACAGGTGCGTGTGCTACAGGTGCTGGGGGCAATTCTTCACCAGAAAAACTGATGTTGTCAATGTAACAAAGGTTGTCGGTTGTTCTACCAGCGTCAAAGTCTGGGAATATGATGATTTGATCAAGAATACCCGTAGCTCCTAAACCAATATGACCGGAAAGATCAAATGTTAATTCTTCCCACTCATTGGTTAAGGTATTGGCAATTTTTATCTCAGGTTGGGCTTCGCCATTTGCCTCAGCAAATTTGAGCCCAACATCGCTGATCACTGATTTATAAACCATGATTTTGACGGTACTATTTGAGACATCCCAGCTAAATGAGCCAATATCAGCACCATGTTGAGATTCAACACCAGCCCAGGGAGCTCCCACAGTTAAGGTTGTCATCGAACCCACTGTAGCAGATGTATTTATACCCGATGTGTCGGGGTTTGGGATAATTCCGAAAGGTTCATTGCCACCATTTTCAAAAGTGGTCCATGTCCAATTTGTTCCATTGCCACCTGTTTCAAAATCAATGGGTGCATTTTGGGCAAAAGCCACATTCCCCACTACTAACACAATGCTTAAAACGATTAAATCTGATATTCTCATTTTCATTTCTGCTCACAATTCAGTTATTGATAATAAACGGTGACTATATAGAACCGATGACATCTATTTGATGACAGTCATTTTCCTAATTACTCTCTGCTCTCCTACAATCAGGGTATAGAAATAAATCCCGGTTGGGAGCTTGTTGGCATCCAGGGAATAAGTGTGGTGCCCAAAATCCATAAATTCATTGACAAGGGTCATGACTTCTTGTCCGGAGATGTTAAAGACCTTCAGCTTCACATCAGCCGAGTGCTCCAGGTTGAAATCGATGTTTGTTGATGGATTAAAAGGATTGGGATAGTTTTGATATAATTGAAATGATGATGGCTGCACCTGACTGTTTTCTATACTTACTGTTGTGCTACCTCCATCCCAATAAATATCATCCAGCCCAAACTCACATGCCGTACCATTCACCTCCAGAACCACAAAGGAATAACTCAACATACGCAGATCAATTAACTCGCCCCTGAGTTCACTAATTGGAACTGAAGCCTGTCCCCATTCACCATTTCGGGTAAGACCATACTTCGTTGTGTTAGCAGGGAATTCCAGATAATTCTGATTACCCCAGGTATCAATAATGCCAATCTGAAAGCTCACATCTGCCGGAATTTTGATTCTGAAATTTAAATAACCCTCTCCGAAATTACTCATATTCAAAGGTTGAACTGACATAATTCCAGCACCAAACCATCCCTTGCCTGTGGTTTGCCATGAAATTCCATTACCTCCCTCGAAGGGAGGAATAGTGCCATCTGAGAGAGTGCTTTCCCAAACATATATATGTGAAGATATACCTAGCTCAAGGCTATCTGAGACGGTAGTTTCATCGGTATATAGTCCCAGAGATTCATCGATAGGCTGGGGTGGACCAAAGTTAACTTCACCCTGACCATTCCATTCAAATACCTTGATGTAATCCAGTAGCATTTCTGTGGGTAGCGCCATTGATACTGGCTGACCGCTCCCTGGATCACCCAAGCGGTAGGCGTCAGTAAAAGCACCACCAATGGCTAAATTCGCGATGAGATAAAAGGGTGCTTGAAATTCACTTGATGTGCTGTCGATGTGAAAGGCTTCTGTGTAAAGATCATGTTCATTTCCATCATCTTCAATGGTGAATCGTAAACTATCTGCATCCCAATATACCCTGTAGATTAGAAACCTATCCACAAGGGGATTGGAATAGTTGTAATAGGGTCGACAGAAATCATCATCCGGATCCCAGGATAGACTTGCAGCGCCGGATGGGTTTTCTGGTGTTAGTGCGGCATCAGCATAAAAAAGTGCGTTTGCCCCTACAACTTGATTGACAGTTGAGTTGTTCAACCCATTTCCACTATTGTGCTCGTCATGCAAATCCCTGAAAGCCTGGGATGACCCCATCTCCATCATGTCAATTTCGCCGTTGGATGGCCAGCCATAATTTGCAGTACCTAAAAGCCAAACTGCTGGCCAACCACCTAGATTAATGTCAGGGATTTTCACTCGTGCCTCTATCATCCCATACTGCACAGCAACCTTTGTTTTGCTGGTCACTTTTCCAGATGTATAATTTAGTGGATTTCCCCATTGATCAGTGATGCCCGGTCCACTTTCCGCTTTGGCAGTTAGGCGCAGTGCCAGATTGCCTGCTTCTCCAGGAATCTCAGTGATATCTACATTTTCACTTTTGTAGAATTCTAATTCACCATTACCCCAACCCCAGCTCCCATTCCCGATAGCCGGCATCCAATTGTCCAGATCGTTGAATTGATCCTCCCAAATGAGTTCTCCCACCTGAGCGGAGAGGGTATTAAGGGAAAAGATGGCGAATAATGACGCCTTAAATATGGTTTTCACATTGACTCCATTTTTTATTATTGGGTAAGTGAGATGCAAAAGTGTCCCCAACTCTGTAGAAGATGGATAATTTCTTTGACTAGAATGCTTAAAACATTAATAAACATAGAGTAATGGGATACTTCATAATCAAATGTTGGATATGATAATCTGGTGCTGTTGATACGATATTATTAAAACAATAAGGGTAATGTTCCCATAATGATAGGATACGTGCTACTTATTCACTCCAATGATCACGGATGTCATGGTAAGCTTCTCGGGGAGTAATATTCCAAGCACTTGGTTCGCCTGTGAAAGCTACTAGTCCAAACCACTCTTCGACATCATCTGGATCTTGAGAATAGGAATCCTCTAATCCGAACTTCCAC
>CAZOBQ010000126.1:0-7647 GCA_964578155.1 uncultured Lentisphaeria bacterium | reverse complement strand
TCCATAACGTTATTCGACTCCTTCAGTCCTAGAATACATTGGCGACAAACAGCAGGGCTGTGCCGATCAATACAAAAATGAGATAATTTTGAATTTTACCGGTTTGGACAAATTTTAGTGTCCATCCTAACCATTGAAAGATGATACCTGAAAGGTTTACAGCACCATCGACGATAAGATCATCAGCTAAGCCCACCCCTTTAGAGGTTTTCTTTGCATTACGTCCCCATCCATTGATGAGGTAATGATCATAAAAATCAAGATCGAAGCGACCAAGAGCATCACAGCCTTTTAAGAAAGGTCGGATAATGCCATTGATGTAGAACTCATCCATATACCACTTGTTGAATGAGCCTCTATAGAGTGCCCCTAATTTCGCTGCTAGCATATCAGCTGATATTTTGTTCAGCAAATAGACCAGAACAGATAATAAAATACCCAGGCCAGCTACAATAAGAGACGTTGCCATGGCAGGAACATGTGCTTCATGCAATGCATGTTCGAAATGCTCCGAATCAAATGCAGCTCCAGTTGTCACAGCAGTCTCAGGTGAGACGACCATCTCCGTAAACCAACCGTGGTCGGATATAGGATTGATGGAGGGCAGAGTAAACACGAAGAAGATAGACAATACTGCCAAAACCATCAGCGGCACGGTCATAACTTTGGGTGATTCCTGGATATGCTTGAATATTTCAGGTTTTTTCGCCTCACCATAAAAAGTCATGAATATGAGACGAAACATATAAAATGCTGTAATGGCAGCGGCTCCAAATCCAAATACTGGAAGAATCCAGGCCATGTGAAGGCCAGCGAGCCAACCATCATGCACGTTAGCGGCATAAGCCCATGAACCTGCCAGGATAGCATCTTTACTCAAGAAACCTGAAAATAGAGGTATTCCGGAAATAGCTGCCGTTGTCACCATAAATACACCAAACGTGATAGGCATCTTAGATTTTAGACCACCCATGTTTCGCATGTCTTGAGGATCAGTATGATGATCATCCAACTTATGCAAACTATGATGCATGGCATGAATTACAGAACCAGAAGCCAAAAAGAGGGCACCCTTGAACATAGCGTGTGTCACGAGATGAAAGAATCCAGCAACATAAGCGCCGGTTCCCAGAGCCATTATCATGTAACCAAGCTGGCTGACTGTTGAATAAGCCAATACCTTTTTGATATCATTCTGCGTGATGGCAATTGTTGCTGCATAGATGGCAGTAAATCCACCAATAAAGGCAATGGTTGCCATAGCGTCAGCCGTAAGGAATGGAAATATCCGAACCGTTAGATATACACCGGCTGCAACCATGGTAGCAGCATGAATCAATGATGAAACAGGTGTAGGACCTTCCATAGCGTCCGGTAACCAAACATGTAATGGAAATTGAGCTGATTTACCAACAGCTCCCATAAAAACTAGGATTCCTGCAATGGTTAAAAGTGTATGTGGATCAATCCCGCCAAAAAGCATTCCTGCATTGGCTGCCCACATTCCATCCTGGATTCGCTCAGCAATGACCTGAAAGTTGAATGTGCCCAATACTGTGGCAATAATCATCATTCCGGTAAACATTCCGATGTCACCAATGCGATTAGTAATGAAGGCTTTCTTCCCCGCATCGGCAGCTGAATCTTTTTCCCACCAGTGTCCAATGAGTAGATATGAGGAAAGGCCAACCAATTCCCAGAAGATGTAGATCATGAACAGGCTATTTGCTAAGACAATACCATACATGGAGAAAGTAAATATTCCCAGAAAACCGAAATATCTGGAATAGCGAACATCGCCAGCCATATAGGCAGTTGAATAAAGGTGAACCAGCGAGGAAATAATGGCCACCACATTCAACATAATGATGGTGATGTTATCGATATAGAGCCCCAGATCAATTTTGAAGAGACCTAGATCAAGCCAACTTTGGTGGACTTCAATACTAAAGTCAGGATTGCTTCTGGATATCATCATAACAAATAATGATAAAGACATGATCAGAGTAATGAACTGGAGACCAACTGATACCCATTCCCCTTTCCTATCTTCAAAACGTCTTCCGAAGAAGATCTGCAATACGAAGGAAAGCAGCGGGAGGAACAGAATAAATAGAGCTAGTTTAATCATATGTACTGCACCTACTGTTTCAGTGCGTTGGCTTCATCAACATTGATGTGCCCGCGATCATTATAAAGGTTTAAGACAATAGCCAATGCCACAGCTGCTTCTGCGGCAGCAAGCATGATGATAAAGACTGAGATCAAATGTCCGTCAATAGTGTGGGTAACAAACTTTGAAAAGGCTACAAAATTAATGTTTGCCGCATTCAATATGAGCTCAACACCCATGAGAATAGCAACTGCATTACGACGGGTAATGACCGTATATAGACCCAGGCTAAAGAGAATGGCGCTTAATACGAGATATGAGCTTAAATGATCCATCTTATAGCTCCTTTCTCGCAAGAGTCGCTGCCCCGATCAACGCTCCCAAGAGGAGCACTGATGCGATCTCAAATAAAATCAGGTAGTCTGTGAACAGTAAGCGCCCAATTCCTTCCACCGTATCTTCAAAAGCCATGGGAGCAAGAGAACCAGTCCAATCATGAGGGATGACAGCAGTCAGAATAATAGTGAGTACCCCAAGGACGACCAACAGCCCAAGCCCTTTTTGGACAGAACTTTGTGAGATTTGAGCTGTACTGATCTTATTGGTTAACATAATTCCAAATACCAGTAAGACTAAAATACCACCTACATAAACCACAATTTGGGTCACGGCCAGGAAATCAGCATTTAGAAAAATGTATATACCCGCTACTCCCAGAAAAGTCCCCATGAGAGCAAACACGGAGTGGATCAGGTTATTTCCAAATGCAACCAGGCCTGCCGATGCAACAATCAAGACCCAGATCATCCAGAAAATGAAATCAGCCATTGTCACTCTCCTTTGTAGTAGAATCTTCCGATTCTACAAGTTTTTCTGATTCGGCCTCACTCTGGGTTGGGACAACTGGCGTTTCGGTTGCCTCAGTCGTTTCAGCAGGCAGGACTGTTTCTATAGGAATATCAATGGTTTCAACGACTTCAACTTCAGCCACAGCTTCTGGAGTTATTATTTCTGGTGTCTCAACGACGCTGGCTTCCTGTGTGGCCTTCTCAGCTGCAGCTTTTTCTGCCGCGGCTTTTTTGGCAGCCATTGCTATAGCTTTAGCTTTTGCTATTTCTTCAGCTTCTGCTTTTCTACGTTGACGTTCTGCTTCAGAAACTTTAGAGAACTGATAGATCAATAGATCACGATCACGCCAGCGCTCTTCAGGTGTAACATCAGTCTTTAAATTGTCATTGCTGATAAATTGATAATCCGGGGTCATTGTAATACAATCTTCAGGACATGGAGGTGTACAAAGATCGCAAAACATACACTCACTCATATCAATGGTGAAATTCGCCACCAATAACTTGACCTGCGTACCATTACTGGTGATCTGCAAATTATCTTCAGGTGTACCCTTATAGGTGTCTATATGAATGCAGTTCACAGGACAGGCTCGCTCACAGGCTTTACAACCAATACAATCATTCATATCAACGGTTAGCTTGGAACGAATGGTGTTATAAGTATCTAGCTCCCCAACTCCGATATTTCGAGATGGAATTGGCCAGACTTCATCAGGATACTGTAGAGTGACGTGTTCCCGTGGGCGTACAAAGTAGCCCATGGTCACTTTCATCCCTTCGACAAGCGTCCCTACAGCATTGGTAATATTACTAAAATAGCTCATATATTTATCCTAAAATTGGATCTCGCCGCTTAACCACATCCACACAGCAACACCCATTAGATTCACAATCGAAATAGGTAAAATTACCTTCCAGCTTACATACATAAGCTGATCAACTCTAAGACGAGGGAAAGTCCAACGGAACCACATCAATAAGAAGATGATGAACGCAACCTTCATCAACATCCAGAACAAACCAGGAGATGATAGCCAGACTGCAAATCCAGGAAATAACCACGCAGCCACGACCAGAAGGAGACTTAAGCCCAATGGATAAACTGAAAGTCTACCGACTTTTGTCTTCACAAAGATTGTCCACATGATCGAAACCAGGGTCACGATCAATAAGCTGATCTGAGCTCCCTTATAATCAGCAAATGGACTCTGCCATCCACCAAGAAAGACGATGGCTACCAAAAAGGCTACCAGTGTAGCATTAGCGTACTCAGAAAGAAAAAAGAGGGCCCATCTTAAGCCTGAGAACTCTGTCATGAATCCAGCTACCAATTCAGATTCAGATTCAGGGATATCAAATGGAGTTCTGTTAATTTCTGCCGTTGCTCCGATCAAATATATAAATGATGCGAGAAAGAGAAATGGACTGTGAAAAATAAACCAGTTAGGCAAGGGGATGGGAATCCAGTGGAATAGATTGCTCGACCCAGCCTGCGCTTGAATAATAGTCTGAAGGTTAAGACTCCCCACTACCGCAACCACGGCAATAAGCGTGATCCCAACCGGTATTTCATATGAAATAATTTGAGCTGCAGAACGCATGGCACCATAAAGGGACCATTTATTATTGGATGCCCAACCAGCCATGACAATACCTAAAACTACGATTGATGAAATTGAGACAACATAGAAAAGTCCAATATTCATATTCGCAGCTAATAAGGTGTCCGAGAATGGAATAGCTGCAAAAGTAACTACCGATGCAACCAATATGATCCAAGGACCAATGACAAAGAGTGGCTTATCTGCCTTCTCAGGAATAATATCTTCCTTTTGAAGGAGCTTCAAAGCATCAGCCACCGTCTGTAAAGTTCCAAATTTACCAACACGCATAGGTCCTAAACGAACCTGCATAAAGGCTGATACTTTTCTCTCAATGTAAACGAGTACGATGGCATTGACTGCCACGAAGGCAAAGATCAATGCAGAAACAACAAAAAGAGAAATACCCCAGGCAATGGATTGACCCATTCCTGACAAAATGTCGAAAGACAATATCCAGTTTGCTAGTGATTGTATCATTTAACGATCGATCTCCCCTAGTACAATGTCTAGACTACCGAGGATCGCGATGACATCTGAGATCATGAAGCCTTGACCAATTTCGTTAATAACACTAAGGTTTGAGAATGCAGGGGACCTCATTTTAACTCTCAGAGGGACATTCTTGCCATTACTTACAACATAATAGCCTAACTCTCCACGCGGATTCTCACTTCTAAAATAGACTTCACCTTTTGGTGGCCGGATGCGTCTTGGAATAGCCGACTTTACATCGCCTTCCACAGGAAGTTGGTCCAGAGCCTGCCGAACGATCTTGGCACTTTCTTTCATTTCCAAAACCCGTACATAATAGCGATCCCAAGAATCACCAACAGTTCCTTGAATTCCCTCTCCCAGCGGAACATCAAAGTCAAATCGGTCATAGATCGAATATGGCTGTGTTTTGCGTATATCAAGGTTCACACCAGAGGCACGCAAACTCGGGCCGGTCACACCGTAATTGATAGCAACCTCCGGTGTCATGACACCAATATCGGCTGCACGTTCTATAAAAATTTTATTTCCGGTAAGAATCTGATTGTATTCAGTAACACGTTCATCAAATGCATCTAAAAATTCATAAGTCTTTTCTACAAACCCAGGTGGAACATCGTGAGCCAATCCGCCAATCCAGATGTAATTGTACAATAGACGTGCGCCGGAAGCCATCTCAAATAGATCCAGGATCAATTCGCGTTCCCTGAAACAATAAATAAAGGGCGTGATAGCTCCAACATCTAGACCGAATGTCCCCACGGCGACCAGATGACTGGCAATTCGCTGTAACTCTGCAAAGATAACCCGTAAATATTCTACCCGTTCTGGTAGTTCGATGCCAAGCATCTTCTCCACAGCCATGGCATAACCATGTTCGCTACCCATGGCAGCTAGGTAATCACAACGCCCGGTAAAAGGTGTGACCATTTGGTATTCAAGGTTTTCGGCGTGTTTCTCAAAAGACCGATGGAGATAGCCAATAACCGGTTCGATATGAGAGACAATCTCACCATCAGTGGTCAATTTTAATCGCAACACCCCGTGTGTACTGGGATGCTGTGGACCCATATTTAAGACCATTTCTTCAGCGTGTAAGCGACCCATTATTTCACCTTCTCAATCCGCATACCACGGTAGAACTCAGCTGGTGTATAATCTTTTTTCATGGGATGTCCTTCCCAATCTTCTTCCAGGAGGATTCGCTTTAAATCCGGATGTCCATTGAATTTGACACCAAACAGATCATAGGTCTCACGTTCATGCCAGTCAGCAGTCCGATAAATATTGGCGACACTCTCTACCACTCCATTCTCTCTGGGAGTAAATGTTTTTAGAGTGATGTAGTGATCAAGAACTGTGGAGTGTAGGTGATATATTATACTGAGATCAGATTCACCGTCGGGATCATGACCTGCAAGATTCATCAAAGAATCAAATTGCAGCACTTCCGCTTCTTTCAGGTAAGTGCAAACACTTGCCATAGCTGATGCATCGATGACAACTGTTGGGTTTTGTGTTTCTTCCTCAACAAACTCTATCACCTTGGTCCCAAATTTGGAATTGAGGTTTGCGTAGATTTCTTGCTCTGTCACAGTTAGGCTTCTTTCTTCGCTAAAACTGGTTCTTCGCGCATCTTCTTCTGTAAATGTAATAGGCCTTCGATTAATGCTTCTGGACGTGGTGGACAGCCCGGGATGTAAACATCAACTGGGACGATCTGATCAACACCTTTCAAAACATGATAGCCATGTTGCCAATACGGTCCACCTGAATTGGCGCAGGAGCCCATTGAAATAACATATTTTGGCTCAGCCATTTGTTCATAAAGTCGCTTTACACGAGTGGCCATTTTAAGAGTCACTGTTCCTGCAACGATCATAACATCTGCCTGCCGGGGTGAAGACCGAGGCATGGCTCCAAATCGTTCAAGATCATGACGAGCTGCTGCTGCTGACATCATTTCGATGGCACAACAGGCCAGGCCAAACTGAAAATACCATTCTGACCCGGAACGAGACCAGTTCAGTAATTTATCTAAAGAGGTAATGAGAATATTCTCATTGAATTTATGGTTCAGAGCACCCATTTATTTGGTCTCCGCTTCGTGCAACCTGGACGCTGAATAGCGACCGGCGCCATATTTAAGTTTCATTTTTACCCAATCAAGGTCACCCTTGACCCAGACATAGGCTAAACCGACCAGTAGAATACCCATAAAGATAAAGACCTCTATAAAAGTGAGAAAGCCCATATCTTTAAACACGACTGCCCAAGGGAATAGAAAAACAACTTCAACATCGAAAATGATGAAAATCAGAGCGACAACATAGAAGCGAATGTTAAACTGCATCCACCCTTCACCTTCCGGTTCTTCACCACATTCATAGGTATCCATCTTTAGCGCAGTTTTATTTTTCGGGGCTATCAATTTTTGGATAATGAACCCCATGTACATAAGAAGGAAGGCTACAGCACCAAATGCCAAGGCAATTCCGTAATGTTCTTGCATGATTTCTATAGGTCCTTTTCTTTCAACATTTGCGAGCCAATATAGACGGTACCCTATGCCTCTTCAAGCGTCGAA
>CAZOBQ010000125.1:0-7754 GCA_964578155.1 uncultured Lentisphaeria bacterium | reverse complement strand
AGACTAGACGGGGAAAGGTCCATCAAAAAGGTCTATCAGACCATATTGAATCGCTATGTTGCCGAAATCGATCCTCAAAAACTATCGAATGCTGCCATTGACGGTATGCTCCACGAACTGGATCCTTATTCACAACACGTATTTAAGGGGAATTCTCATCGTTTAGACGATATCACCAGAGGTGAATATGGAGGCGTCGGGATTCACCTTGGCCGAATGAATGATTCCCTCATCGTTGTAACTCCTATGGATGGCACTCCTGCTGATCGAGTCGGTATTCAAGCTGGAGACCGTATTATAAAGATCGATTCCGTCTGGAGTCGAACCTTGAGTCTTGATGATGCATCAAGGGCGATCAGGGGCAAGCAGGGCTCTTTGGTTATTTTCCTGATCAAACGAGCTGGAGAACCAGAGCCAATCTCCTTCAGTATTGAGCGAGAGCTGATCAAAGTACCGGATATCTCCTATTCTGGACTCTTAAAAGAGAATACAGGCTATATAAAGCTATCAAATTTTACCAAGTATTCAGGGGAAGATTTAGAACGAGCCGTTCGAAAATTGGGTGCTGTACATATGAAGTCCTTGATTTTGGACTTGAGAGGAAATCCAGGCGGTTTGCTCAGTGCGGCGTTAATGAGTGCAGACCTATTTATTGAAGCTGATGATTTATTGCTTGAAACCCGTGGGAGAGTCAAACAGTCCAATAAGAAGTATTTCGCACGGCGAGCACCTATAGTACCTAGGAATTTACCTATAGCAGTCCTGGTAGATGGTGGATCGGCTTCAGCTTCAGAGATATTATCGGGAATTCTTCAAGACTATGATCGTGCAGTCATTATTGGGGAGTCAACCTTTGGAAAAGGTTTGGTTCAGACAGTGACTCGCATGACACCAGAGACTCGGTTGAAGCTGACAACTGCAAAGTACTATTTACCCAGTGGGAGATTGATTCAGAAACGTGATATAGCTAAAAATATCATTTACGAAGACCTTCAGGAGTTAGAAGTGGGTGATTATTACTCAGATAATAATCGTAAATTTGGATCTGGGGTAGGTGTCCAGCCAGATATTGAAGTGGATGACTACTCCATAAGCAATCTTGAACGAGAGTTGTGGAGAAATAGGTTGTTCTTCAAGTATGCCCTGCAGTACGGAGCAGCCCATCCTGGAATGACACTACCCATCAAATTTTCAGATACAGAAGTTGATAGTTTCTATCATTGGATGGTGGAAGAGGATCAATTCCCTAAAACTGAATTTCAGCGCTGGATTGAGAGGGGAGATGGGCTTATTGATTCAAGTAGCTCAATATTTCCAGAAATGGAAAAACTTCAGTCTCAGCTACTTGATTTAGAACTACTTCAGCAGCAACTCGAAATGCAAACGAGTAAGCAGCAAATATTAAGAGGTCTTGAATCAGAAGTGGCCAGTATTATCGGGGGAAATGGGGCCAGGGTGGCAGCATCACTTAACTATGATCCTGTTGTACTGCGCACGATAGAACTCTTGAACTCTCAATCAGAGGTAAATGAGATTCTTGCTGGGAAGCAGAATCAGTCTGATCGCTAAGCCTGATCTTTTTCTTTTAAGGATAGGGTTAGTGAAATATTCGCTAATACCTCATCACCATAAGTACCTGGCACAGTAACGAGAATTGTCAAGGTTTCATCCTGACGTTCTCCCGTCTCAATAACTTTTTGAATTAATTCCGCTATTTTTGGACCATCATTGCAGATAAATCTAGCATGTCCATCAACGCGCTTTAAAAAATCAGCTTGAACATCCTTGAAGACTAAGCTTAGTTTACGATCACTTTTACTAATCATATCCATTGCCAGTAAGCCCGCAGCAAGGTCAGCTCCGAGTATCAATACCCCGATATACATGCTCTTGAGGTGATTCATGGTCCGTCGCCTAAGTGGAATTCCGATGTCACATTGATGTGAATCTAGCGTATGTACATGGGGCCGCGCGAATAAGATCATAGGAATTTTGGTTAATCCAAAATATCTGATGAGCATTGTTTTCTTCCAATTGATCATAATCAATCCCCTAATGGAATCATTTAACCAGGCTGTAGATCATCTCTAACAGATCAGTTCTGCGAAACGGTTTGGTGAGAAACTCATTGCAGCCGGCTTCCATACAACGGTCTCTATCTGAGGTGAAAGCATGTGCTGTGAGTGCGATAATAGGTATTGTAGATAACTCTTTCCCACTTCTAATATATCTGGCTAAATCAAGGCCGTCTTCATCACCTCTAAGTGATAAATCTAATAATATTAGTTGTATATCATTTGACAATAACTCGTCTTTAGCTTCGACAACTGATTCGGCAAAATGGAGAGTAAAATCTTTGCGGAGTGTGAGCTCAGCTAATTTCCGGGAATTGGGATCATCCTCCACTATAAGTATGCTTATAGGAACATCTGAGGATCGTGAAGGGATATCTGTGATCTCTGGACTTGCTGTCACTTTGGAGTCCAGTTGAAATGCTGGAGTATCTGCGTTGATAGGAAAGGTTATATTAAAGGTACTGCCAACATTTTGGGTGCTGTCTAGTTCAATGTTGCTTTTAATTAATTTGAGATACCGATGTGCCAGGGCTAAACCAAGTCCAACACCCTGAAAATGCTTTGTGTACCCAGTGCTTTCTTGTGAAAAGGCCTTAAACATTTGCTCCTGGTAATCAGTCGACATGCCAATCCCAGTATCTTTGATCTGAACCAAAACAGAATCTCCTGTTAGCTCAGCATTAACCTCTACAATTCCTTCGTTGGTGTATTTAATAGCATTGTCCAGAAGATTTGAGAGAGCTTGAGTTGCACAATATTCGTCTGCTGCAATTCTTAATGCTTTACTGGGAATATTGACTTTTAACTCTATGCCCTTTTCCTGAGCAGCAGCTGTAAATGTAGCGGACAGCTCTTTTAGAATTTTTGTTACATCAATTGTTTCGATCTTTAATACAAAAGTTCCAGTCTCTATCTGAGAAATATCCAAAATTTCATGAACTGTTTGCCATAGTCGTTTTCCACTGACTCTAATAATATCAAAGTACGCTTGCAGGTCTGTGTCATACTTATCTTTAACTTCTTCTTCGATGAGTTCTGAGAAACCTAAAATTGAATTTAGTGGTGTACGAATTTCATGGCTCATATTTGCCAGGAAGAGAGTCTTAACCTGTTCGTTTTTTACCGCGGTCTTTTGAGCAGCTATTAATTCAGTTTCTGTGTTCTTAAGTGTTGTAATATCAGTACCATAATAATGCAGCAAGTTCTGATTATCGAGAAAAAAGCCTGACCACAATAAGTAAAAACCGGCTAACTCAACCTCGCGAGAGGGAATCGTGCCTTTATTGTTCAATGCATCATTAATATCCTGCTTGAATGTTGGAGGCAGAATTTGAGACACTTGGGACATATCTAAATTCATACGGTCAAGTAACTGGATTCCAGCAGGGTTGATATAGCTCGGGGTGCCACTGAGATCAATTTCCACTACAGGCATGGGGTTGGTCATGGGGAAAAATGAAAGTCGCTCAATTTCCTGTTGAGCTTGATGCCGTTCACTAATATCTCTCAAAGTTCCTTGGGCGCCAATAACAGCTCCATCTTTGTATATGGGAGTACCATTGATTTCGATAGGCGTAATTGATCCGGAAGTATCCTTGATAGTTATAGCTAAATTAAGTACAGTTTTACCCGTGCTAATAGCCCTTAAAGCCTTTTCGATCTTTTTAAGTTGACTACGGTGCGAAAAAGATTGATAATTCTTGCCGATGAGGAAGGTAGGCTCCACCCCAAATAGGGTTTTGACATTCGAACTGATGTAACTCAAGTAGCCATTAAGGGTGATCTGAAAAGTGACATCAATTGAGGATTCAGCCATGTGCCTGAATTTTGTTTCGCTGCCTCTTAGTGCTTCATAGTTTATTTCGGTCTCTAGATATGGAGTCAGGATATGGCAGAAATTCGTCAGTGTGCTATCCCATTCCCTAATTGTCTTCACACTCTTCTGGTCATCAGCGGACAGGATGATTGCTCCAAGGGCTTGGTCGTCCTTAAGAATAGGGCAGCCTGCCCAAATCACGGGCACTTTATCTACAACAGCTCTATTTTGACAAAACCGAAGATAGTCGCCCTGTTCAACAAGTAGGGGTCTATTATTCTCCAAGACCATCTTAAGTGGAGAATTAATATCGTTATAAGCTTGGGGTTTTGTGCTTTCCTTGAGCTCAGATGAATAGGGAAATGTGACGATCCCTTTATTCGTATCATAGATAACGAGAGCTTTTTGTGGAATCTGGAGGTCATGAAGCAAGATATTTAAGATGCCCTCAGAAAATGCAGCTAAAGATTCGGAAGAGCTTAGCAGTTCAGCTAGTTCACGGTGCATTAGGGCTCCCTGTTCTGGGAGCTTCTTATCTTCTGTCATAGGCTCGTTTACTAAATAACATAGTCGGATAGTATAAGTTTAATAATCTGTATGCATATCATTAGAATGAGAATTACTCAATATTTTATTATGTTACAACACCCCGTTTATAAATGAAGAAGTAGTAATATATCGACCCGGTACTTGTCAATCCTAGTCCGATGAGTGAGGGGATCAGGGTCGTCATCAAGGTTATCACAAAGAATACTGAGTAGATGACGAAAACAATGATCAAGCTCCAGGGATAAAGCCAGGCTTTATAGGGTCGCTTCACATCTGGATACTTTTTCCGTAATACATAGATCGAGGCGAAGACAGCAAGGTTGAATACTGTACTCGTGGCTGAAAAGAAATCAATAATGGTTTCATATGAATTTGCAGCAGATACAGCAAATGTGAGCAGGACTGTTGCCCAAAGACCCTGGCCGATCAAGGCGTTGTTTGGTGTCTTATGCTTTTTGCTTAGTACTGCAAATTTCTTAAAGAACATACCGTCACGCGCCATGGATTGCCATGCTCTTGCTTTGCAAAGAATCTGAGTACTCACATTACCGAAGGTATTGAACATGACGGCCACTGAGATGAGAATACCTCCTGTTGCACCAAGTGCAACTTCCATAGCATCGGTGGCTACCCATTTTGAATTGGCTATCTCACCAGCTGGAATCTGGAAAATGTAAGCTGCATTTGCCCCTAGATACAGGACCATGACGCCCGCAATACCGATAAACAGCGAGAGGGGGAGATTTTTTCGAGGATTCTTGACTTCTTCAGCGATGTAGGTAGCGCCTTCCCATCCACTAAAAGCAAAGAAAGCATAACGTAGAGCAGCTCCGACGGCCAGGAATGTTGAACCATCAAAGGATTCAGGGAACATTGGACTGGAAAAATTACTCCAGGAACCGGTTGACCAACTTGTGAAACTGACGCCGATGATTCCTCCAATAGCAACCACCTTGATAGCACCAAAAAGGTTCTGAATCTTACCACTCAGGCTAACACCAAAAAGGTTGATGGCCGTAAGTAGCCAGATGGTAGCTAGTGCTACAAAATAGAGTGTGATTTGACTGAAGGAGTTTTGGAAAGCGACCTTCCATAGGGCATTCAAGTATTCTCCGAATATCAATGCCACTGCTGCAATGGAGGCTGTCTCAGAGACAAAGAACATGGCCCAGCCGCGGAGGAATGCCCAAAAAGGTCCATAAGCCATTTTCAGATACACATAAGGTCCCCCAGATCGAGGCATCATCGCAGCCAATTCGGCATAGACCACAGCGCCAAATATGGTAACTACTCCACCCAAGACCCATACAAGTCCGAATAGGGAGGTACACCCTACCAACGCCATAATGGGTGCCGGTGTTCGAAAAATGCCGGAGCCGATAATCCTGCCGATGACAATGGAGACTGCCTCTATTAAGCCTAAATCACGCTTATACTCTGTGGAATCTCCAAAATCTTTAAGATTTGAGACATCAGTTACGGCCATCAGCTCCTCCAGCTAAACTATTATTTCCATCATAAATAATTTGAAACTAGAAGATAAACAAGAACGGAATTGCAGGAGGGATAAATATTACTTTTAAGCGATCCAGATTGACTTAATATTCATAAATTCTCTGATACCATAATATGATAATTCTCGTCCATACCCTGACTGTTTAACACCACCAAAAGGCAGTCGGGGATCAGAAGCTGTCATTCCGTTAATAAATACTGCTCCACTCTCAATCCGTCTGGCCATGGCTTCACCTTTTACCAAATCTTGCGTCCACAGTGAACCACCCAGACCAAAGTCTGAGTCATTTGCCACATGAATGGCCTCCTCAGCATTTTTCACAGGAATAATGGCAGAGACCGGTCCAAAAGTCTCTTCATGATATAGAGTCATCCCCAGTTTTACATCTGTTATTACGGTGGGTTCATAAAATGCTCCGGGGCGATCAATAGGTTTCCCGCCAAGAAGCAGACGGCCACCATCGGTCAAGGTGGATTGTACCTGGGCATTTAATTCATCTCTTAGGTCCAGGCGAGCCATTGGCCCAACCTGGGTCGATTCATCCAGTGGGTCACCAATTCGCATATTTTTCATTATTAGGCATTGTTTTTCCTCGAACTCTGCACGGATGGATTCGACTACTATAAATCGTTTAGCCGCAATACAACTTTGTCCCGTATTGATCATACGTGATTCAGCTGCGACTTCTACGCAAACATCAATATTCGCATCCTCGAGTACGATATATGGATCTGAACCACCTAACTCCAAAACAGTCTTTTTAAGGGCATGACCAGCGATGGAGGCAATCTGTCTACCGGCAGATTCGCTGCCGGTCAAGGTGACTGCCCTGATGTGCTTATGTTCAATTACAGGTCTTACCTCTGAGGCGGGAATCATCAGGGTGCTGAACAAATTCTCAGAGAACCCTGCCTTTCGGAAAATATCCTCAATTGCTAGTGCACAGCCCGGGACATTTGAGGCGTGTTTAAGAAGACAGACATTACCTGCCATAAGAGCGGGTGCAGCAAACCTGAATACCTGCCAGAATGGAAAATTCCAGGGCATGACGGCTAAAACAATACCAATAGGTTCGTAGGTAATGAGACTTCTGGATGCATTGGTCTCAACAATTTCATCTGCCAGAAAGGATTCGGCATTCTCAGCATAATAGTCACAAACCCAGGCACATTTTTCAATCTCTGCTCGAGCCCCGGAAATGACCTTGCCCATTTCAAGCGACATCAGCCGTGCATAGTCCTCTTTATTTTCCCGTAAAACCTGAGCTACTCGATGCATAAGTGTGCTTCGGGTTTTAAAATCTGTTTGTTTCCAGATATGCCACGCAGTATGGGTCTTGTTAATAATTGATAAGACCTCGTCATTGGAATGTGGTTCATAGGACTTAATAAATGTTTCAGTGGCTGGATTTATGGAGCGCATAGAATATCCTTATCATAACTATTGTTACGAAATATAGTCTGGTCATTCGTGGCTGGGTATGGAAATATGTTGGAGTGAGGGTGAGTAATGATGAATTATGAATCAAAATAAACTCCCGCGGGTTGACTGGAGTCAAAAGTGCATGCACTTTCTTGCTAGCACCCAACTTCAGTTGGGTGACAAGGGATTCTCTAAAAAGAGTTAACCGTTTCAACGGTTTTCGGGAAGTCAGTTTTTGGAGAGTTGGATCAACCCGTCTTCGCCCCCTGGGCTACGAGGCGGTTATTAATCAATACGCTGCAGTGTATTGATTAATAAAAAAAGCGCCGGTACTCAGGTGAGACCAGCGCTTAATTTTAATTCTTTAAAAGAATTA
>CAZOBQ010000124.1:0-7773 GCA_964578155.1 uncultured Lentisphaeria bacterium | reverse complement strand
TGATTACAGGATATAGCATTCAGTGTAAAAACTTAAATATCATGGAAAATCAGCATGTTATGACAGTGGTAAATTTTCGGCCCCTGTCCCCTGATGAGATCGGCCACTATATCGCAACAGGGAATCCTTTTGATAAAGCCGGTGCATATGGGATTCAGGATTACTCAGGCATTTTCGTTGACCGAATTGAAGGTTGTTTTTACAATGTTGTAGGCTTGCCTTTATCAGATTTTAGCTCAAAACTAAGTGACACCTTATCTCAACATAAGCTTCATATAGACTAATTCATTACGCTTGTTCTCCCCTTGTGATCTATAAAGTCGTATCCATAGAAAAGATTCATATCTGATTTCTGTGGTCTTGATTTACAGGGAAAAATACTTAAACTCCTCAGCAACAAAGAAATAGGAGCTCAAGTGGCATTTCACGAAGACTTAAGAAACCATCGCCTCAAAAAAGGTTTGATTTTAGAAGAAATCTCTGAAGATACTAAGATCAACGTTAGAATTTTACAGGCACTCGAACAGGGAGACTATCATATACTTCCAGTTTCTTATATCCGTCTTTTTTTGAAAGCCTACGCTCTGGCTATTGATTATCCAGTTGAAGACATATTACGTGGTTTAGAAAACGAGCTTAAACTCACTGGTGAACAAGGGATTCCTGCGAACATGGCTACTGATTTGTCCCCAGCAGTAGATATGAGTGGTGCGACAGTCTCAAATGCCCACAACAATATCCTCCAGGCGAGTAAGGGATCACAGAATAATGCAATGCGTCTTATTATAGGTATTGCTGTCCTGCTCATCGTTATCATTTTTGGTAAAACTTTATTGAAGCCAAATACATCCAATATGCAATCATACAAGAAACCTGTTCTCCCTGAGATGAACCTGAGCCAAAGCTTGGATTCCATGATGATCGCTGATTCTGAATTGATGGCGGGAGATAACAGTCTGAAAATTACCTCTCTAGATTTTCTTTCAATTATTGTCCACTCTGGATCTACGAGTCGTGATACAATTCTCCAATCACCTGGTGAGGACTATTCTTTAGTCTTGACCGACTCGCTCGAGCTCAAGCTTTACCCAAGTGAAGCCGCATTACTTTCCATTCAACAAGATACACTTCCTGGCTCTCCTTTTAGTAATGCATGGTTAATTCTTGCGATGGATTCCACAGGGGCACATTTACGCACCTACCCTACGCTCTAGTCAAAACTTCCAAATAAGACCTATTGGTTCATTCTCTCATGGGTATTTAACCCACGCGAGTCACTTCTTGATTTCAATCTAGGAATGGCATTGCCTTAATATCCTCTATAACTTATTGTTATTTCATATTTTATGCGCTACTACGCTAACTACTCTTTAAGCATTTCCCCGTAATAGCAACAAACACTTTTCCCACTATCCATGTAATATTCTCTCTTTTTTTCTTGATTAGTGGGTAACGCTACCTATCTTATGGGTAATAGTGGGTAATTATCCCTACTACTTATAAAAGCTGAAACGGGAAATGGGAACTAAAACATTTACAGGTGAATTTCGCTATTCAATTGATTCTAAGGGTCGAGTGAATATTCCTGCGAAATTCAGAAAGGCGCTTCCGGACACCAGTGAGGATACCTTTGTAATAACCAGAGGATTAGACGAGAACATCATTGTCTACTCATTGGACAAGTGGCGGCAAAAAGAGGAAGAATTACTGAAGCTTTCTTCCATCAAGCCTGAACATCGCGCTTTCAAGCGACAGGCTACACGCTTTGCCACTCCCCTTAAATTTGATACTCAAGGACGTGTTGCAATACCAGTGAATCTTTTGCAGCATGCAGGTATCGAAAAAGATGTCGTGATCATTGGTATGATAGATGAGATCGAGATCTGGGATCCGAAGACACTAACGCGCTATGAAGAATCTGAGTTCCAACTTGATGCTGAGGATATTGAAGCCATTGACAATTATACCAGATCATCTTGAGTCAGGTAAACCAGACACAATTTCGTCACATACCAGTTTTGGTGGGCGAAGTCTGCTCCCTGCTTATCAACGATCTATCCGGTACATACGTAGATGGCACCTTCGGTCTCGGTGGACACACAAAAGCTCTATCTTCTCTCCTAAATGTTGATGCACAACTGATTGGAATTGATCAAGATCAATCTGCTCTAACACAATTCTCTCCCACATCCGTCCAGCAAAATTTGCACCTCGTGTGTACGAATTTTGAAAATTTAGTTCAGGTACTTGAAGATCTGAAAGTCAACCAAGTCCACGGCATCTTACTGGATCTGGGACTTAACTCTTTCTCTCTTGATGATCCAGAAAGAGGATTCGCTTTTAGTCTTCACGGACCCCTTGATATGAGATTTGACAGATCTAATAGCCGAACGGCCGAGACTGTCATCAATGAGTATTCAGAAGAAGAACTCGCTGATGTCATCTTTCACTTCGGAGAGGAAAGGAATAGCCGCAGAATCGCGCGAAGAATTGTGGAATTGAGAACAAAAAAAAGATTAACACAAAGTGATGAGCTTAGAGAAGCTGTCGTTAAAAGCGTTCATCCTCGTTTTCGAACCAAATCTTTGGCGAGAGTGTTTCAGGCTTTCCGGATCGAGGTCAATCGTGAAATGGATGTTCTCTCTTCAATACTGGATGCGGCAATTCAAGTATTGGAACCAGGTGGCAGGATTGCCGTCATTAGTTATCATTCTCTTGAAGACCGAATGGTCAAAGAACACTTTAGAAATCTATCTCAGGATATTCCAAAACAACCTGGTATGCTTGACCATGAGGTAAAAATTCCCCTGCTAAAAAGAATTACGAAGAAACCTGTAATAGCTACTCAGGCTGAAATCGATGACAACCCCCGCGCTCGGAGTGCCAAGCTTCGCGTTGCAGAGAGGACAAGTCATGCGGCGGAATGAGACTCGTAACGAAATCCTGAAGACCATCCTCTACATTGGTATGATTCCAGTCGTGGCAGGATTCCTCTTTCTATATGTATGGCTAGGTGAAGAAGTTAGAGCCAGTGCAGTAAAACTTAATGAGTTGAAAGCTCATGAAATAAAGCTGCGGGGAGAGTACAATCTGGTACAGGGAGAACGAAATCGTCTTCATCGACCTGACAACCTATCAAAACTCGCTCGTGAAAGACTGGGATTGATTCAGCCAGATCCCGAACCTCGCAAGATCAGGGTCAATCTAAAATGAGCATGACCTACAATAAATTCCGAGGACGTTATATCATTGTCGTCATTGGCTCCATCGCGCTATGGGCGGTATTGGTCGTTCGCATGTTTTATATCCAGGTAGTAGATGCAGCAGAGTTAGGCTCTGCCATCGAATCACGATTTGAGGACAAAATCTCTATTTCTCCCCTCAGGGGAAACTTTTTTGATCGAAATGGGAAAAAATTAACAGACAATATTGAACATTTTACTTTTGCCGCTCATCCCAATAAGGTTAAAGACAAAGATGCTGTGGCCAGACTCTTCAGTAAGAACTTCAACAAGTCGAAAAAGCATTATCTAAAGCGATTAAACTCGAAAAAATCTTTTGTATACCTCGAGCGCAATGTCACACCCCAGCTTGGCCGAGAGTTGAGTCAATCACCATTGCCAGTGGGAGTCCAGGTTAAATCAGAAGTGAGCCGCTACTATCCCTACGGAGATATAGCCGCTCCCCTTATTGGCTGTGTTGGAACGGATCAACATGGATTATCTGGACTAGAGTCTCACTATGACCACCAACTGGCCGGTCTGAACGGTTGGAGAGAACTTGGCTCAGATGGAAGAGGAAATACCCGCATCAGAGGTGGATTTAGAGAACAGAAAGCCATTAATGGTGATGATTGTCTCCTGACAATTGATATCGATCTACAGGTTATCATTGAAGAAGAGTTGCAAGCAGCCATCGAAAAGCATAATGCTGACAGAGCTATGGCAGTGCTGGTTGATCCTCAAAGTGGCGAGGTCCTAGCCTTAGCTAACCTGCCAGGATTTAATCCAAATGTACGCTCTGAGTTTAAGCAAGCAGCACTTACCTCCCACCCCATCATGTCCTCATTCGAACCGGGGTCTACCTTTAAGGTCGTGGGTGCAACCGCGCTACTTGAGGCCAACAAGGTTCATCCAATGGATATATTTTTCTGTGAAAATGGGAATTTTTCCATACATGGAATAGAGATTAAAGACTGGCGCTCATTCGAGAATTTAACCTTCTCTGAAGTCATCCAGAATTCATCCAACATTGGAACTATTAAGGCTGTGGAGGAGCTTGAATCCTCTCAACTCTTTTCTACGGCAAGGAAATTTGGGTTCAGTGAGAAGAGTGGTATCCAATTCCCTTATGAAAATGGTGGCTCCTTAAAGAATAATAAATATTGGTCCTCAGTATCAAAGTCCGAAATAGCTATTGGCTATGAAGTAGCTGTAACCAGCCTGCAATTAGCTATGGCCTATTCAGCAATTGGCAATGGTGGTGTTCTATTAAAACCCCAACTCATTAAATCTTTTATGACTCCTGATGGCTTTGAGCAGGAAGTTGATCAAATGGATGCTATTCGCAGAGTAGCTTCTGAAAATACCATGAGCACACTTTCAAATATTCTTGAGAATGCCGTTTCAAAGGGCACTGGTTCCAAAGCGTTTCTGCCAAATCTGAAGATCGCCGGAAAGACGGGAACTGCTAAGAAATGGAAAGATGGTAAATATGTCAGCGAGTACATGGCATCATTTGCCAGCTTCTATCCCTCTGATGATCCTGACTACACTTTAATCGTAGTCGTAGATACTCCAAGGAGACAAGGTTACACCGGCGGAATGGTTGCAGCTCCAGTGGCAAAAGAGATCTACAGAAGAATTTATAATCTCAGGGGTCACAACTCTGAGCCATATTTGCAGGCTTCGGCACCGGCTGAGTCTGGTCAGTTCAAACCTATACCAAACTTGGCTCCAAAAGGACAACTATTAAGCTCAAATATTCCTGTCATGAAGGCACATGCCGGACAACTCGACATGCCTGAACTTAAGGGAATGAGTATGAAGATGAGCCTGTCTGGCCTCTACGCAATGGGATTAAGACCAGTCGTTCATGGAAGTGGTCGGGTCATACGTCAAGTGCCAGCGGCGGGAAAATCACTTAAAGCTGGCCAAACAGTCGAAGTCTTTCTAGGTGACTGATGCAATTATCTAACACCATAGAGAAGCTTCCAGAGATCATCAATATAATTGGTGATATGGATATCGAAATTTCTAGTATGACCTATGATTCAAGGAAGTCAACCCCAGGTTCCCTTTTCGTAGCCATTCGTGGGCTTAAATCTGACGGACACAAATTTATTGAAAAGGCTGTATCGCAGGGTGCCACAGCTCTGGTATATGACAGAGAAGATATCTCTGTACCGGAAAACGTATCGTCAGTGCTGGTCCAGGACTCGCGGAAAGCTCTCTCCTTTCTTGCTGCTAATTATTTCAATCATCCAGAGCAAAAACTGGCCCTGATCGGCATCACGGGAACGAACGGAAAAACCACAAGTAACTACTTTTTACAGCACCTACTTAGTTCTGCGGGATTACCTACGGCAAGAGTAGGAACTACAGGCGCAGCTTTTAAGGGTGTTGAAGTCGATCTAATACACACAACCCCAGAATCAAGTGACCTCTATGAATTGCTCAATGCATTTGTAGAAGAGGGGGCAAATACAGCCACACTTGAAGTGTCTTCCCATGCCTTGGACCAGCGAAGAGTTGATGGTCTCGATTTTCGCATCGGTATATTTTCAAATCTTTCTCAGGACCATCTGGATTATCATAATTCTCTGGAAGAATACCTGAAAGCTAAGCAACTATTATTCAAAAATCTCAGCTCAAACTCTATCGCTATCATTAATGCAGACGATGCAAGTGCTGAAAGCATTATCGAGGGTTGTGAGGCTAAGATTATTCGCTACGGCTACAACTCCGCAGCTGATTACCAGATTCTAAGTCATACAGTAAATGATGATGGCCTAGAAGTAAATATCAATACCCCCAATGGATCTCTGTTGGTACAGACAAACACTGTCGGTGACTTTAATGTTTATAATCTAGTAAGTGCTCTTTCAGCAGCATTGGAATTGGGATGCGATGCTAAAAAGCTTCTCACGGCTTCACGCAATCTCCCTGCTGTACCGGGAAGACTGGAAAAGATGGTCAATCGTGCACCCTTTCAAGTCTTTGTGGACTATGCACACACACCAGATGCCATGGAAACTGTTCTCAATACGCTCTCAGAGGCCTATCCAGATAACAAATTGATCTCTGTCTTTGGCTGTGGTGGTGATCGAGACCAAACAAAGCGCCCCATCATGGGCGATATTGCTACTCGCATCTCAACCTCTGCTATTATTACTGATGATAATCCTCGGACTGAGTCCTCTATGGATATCATCAATGCCATTGCAGTCGGATGTGCAGGTCGCAGTAATTACAAAATTATCCAAGATCGTAGTTCTGCTGTCTTAGCAGCCTTAGATCAAGCTAGTAAAGGTGATATAGTCGCTATTCTTGGAAAAGGACATGAGCCTTACCAGGAAATCATGGGTGAACGAAAGCCCTATAGTGATATGAATGTAGTAGATCAATACATGGAGCAGCATGGCTATTCAGCATAATACCATCCAATCGCTCCCTGATATAACAATTAAGGGAGAGTTTAGCTCTCCTATCATCAGTGCCAGCATCGATACTCGGACTTTAAGTCGTGGCGAATTGTTCGTCGCATTTAATGGAGCCCAGGTGGACGGTCATGATTTTATAACAAATGCCATTTCCCGTGGCGCTTCAGCGATCATGGCCTCCACTCTCTGGGACGGATGTGAAACTTGGGACGCTTCCATCCCACTCATTATGACTAAAGATCCTGCTAAAACCCTGGCCGATCTGGCAACAGCACATAGAATGTCCTTTAACATTCCCCTGATTGCCATCACTGGGACAAACGGTAAGACCACCACCAAGAATTTGTTATCCCATATACTCAGTAAGAAATTTAGCGTTCTTTACACGAAAGGTAATTTCAATAACCATATTGGTTTACCTCTCACTCTACTGCAGATGAATGAATCGCATGATATTGCTGTAATTGAGATGGGTGCTAGTCAACAAGGTGATATTGAGTACCTCTGTAACATTGCACGACCAACTCAAGGTTTGATCACAAACGTGAGTATGGCTCACACCGAATTCTTTCATGATCTGGATACAATCCAACTTACTAAAGGCGAGCTATTCCAATACTTAAGCGCCAATAATGGACAGCTTTTCATCAATGAAGATGATCCAAGAATCCGGGCACTGGCTCACTCCTATTCTGATTACATCAGTTTTGGGTTTCACAAAGACACTGAGTCTTCCTATTCGATGACAGGCCCTGATCAGTCGGGCTGTTATGATCTACATTTTCATGATCTGGATGCTCACCTCCGACATCCGGGCAAAGCATTGGCTCTGAATGCAGCCGCCGCAGTTACCATTGCCTCCCATAACAATATCGAGCCAGCCTTGACACAGGAAGCTTTACAAGATTACCCTGGTGAAAAAGGTCGGATGCAGCATGTCATTCTTAACGGGGTTCATTTCTATAATGATGCCTATAATGCGAATCCAGCCAGTGCACTTGCCGGTCTCGAGACCATGGCCGAAATGGGTGAAAGTACTCGGAAGATCCTGGTTTTTGCTGATATGCTGGAATTAGGAGATCAAAGTCAAGAACTGCATCTGTCCATGGCCG
>CAZOBQ010000123.1:0-7826 GCA_964578155.1 uncultured Lentisphaeria bacterium | reverse complement strand
ATTATCTACCATCAATAATGATATAAATATTACTCTAAAACATGACGGGTCGCCGCAAAGTAATTTCGAGTTAGAGACATTGTTCAGAATAACCGCCAGGTCCCATAAGTTGATACCAGCTGTAAAGGGGTCAATCCTCAGTATAATTTATGTTTCTGAATTTGATGGACTTCAGACTGAGGGACTTAAATGGGATATACAAAATGGGAATTCGACAACACAATTCATAAGTCAGAGTAATATCATCCTCCATGATAATCCCACTATTAAAATAGATAGCGGATGCGTGTATGTCACTGTATATCAGTGAGTAAAGAGAGATACCTATGAAGGTACATTTACTTGATATAAGTATTTTGATCGCATATATGGCTGCCATACTTGTCATTGGACTTGTTAAAAGCAGACGAGATAACACCCTTGACTATGTTCTTATGGGTCGAAAACTCACTCTTCCCGCATTTGTCATGACCTTGGTTTCAACCTGGTATGGTGGAATATTAGGTACCAGCGAATTTAGCACGACCTATGGAATCTCAAATTGGGTCATATTTGGACTGCCTTATTATGTTTTCGGGATCCTTTTTGCGTTATTGGTGGCCAAACGAGCCAGAAATCTCGAGGTGAGCTCCTTACCTGAGATCATTTCACATGATTATGGTGCCAATGCCGGACGATTAGCATCAATTTGGGTTCTACTGCTAGCAAATCCAGCTCCATACATACTCACTCTAGGCATTTTGTTGAATTTCTTTATCGGAATCACAATTACCTCTGGGATTGTGATTGGAGCCCTGTTTTCCCTTGCCTACATCATGAGAGGTGGATTCAGTTCTGTTGTTAATACTGATAAAGTACAATTTGCCCTCATGTTCCTAGGTTTCCTTGTGATTCTAATCGTCTTAATGGTTGACTATATGTCCCCTGTAGAATTGTGGAGAACTCTTCCCGCTTCCCACAAGTCTCTTACTGGAGGTAACAGTCTAGGATATATCATTGTATGGTTTTTTATAGGATCATGGACCATGGTAGACCCAGGGTTTCATCAGAGAGTATATGCTACCCGTTCACCTAAGATAGCGAAGCAAGGAATTCTTATCGCAGTTGGTTTCTGGTTCTTGTTTGATCTTATGACCACATTTACAGGCTTGTATGCCTTTTCCTATTTGCCAAGCACTACACTCCCATCCCAGGCCTTCCTTGTCCTTGGTAATGCTATCTTACCCATTGGTCTCCAGGGGTTGTTTTATGTAGGTATATTGGCAACGGTCATGTCAACATTAGATAGCAATACGCTTATTTCAGGAATCACCATTGGAAAGGATATCGCAGGTACTTATGGGAGGTTTACAAAATATTCTGAGAACCTCCTTATTAAAATCGGCATGTTGTTTGTCATTGTCTACGGAATCTCATTGGCAATTATGATACCTTCAGTCATTGATCTTTGGTACACCTTTGGCACTATCACTATTCCAGCATTATTGCTCCCCACACTTTTCAGTGTATTTAATCGACCTGTTTCAAAACAAGTCGCCCTATTGAATCTCTCGATTCCACCATTAGTGTCAATTATGTGGTTCTATTTTGGAAAACTTGATGAATGGAGTTACTTCTGGGGATTGGAACCATTTTATCCAGGACTTTTTAGTAGTTTGATCATCCTGATGCTATTTAACCATTCGAAAAGAAAGCAAGACTATGCAAACTGATCTGAACCATAAAACAATACTCATAACCGGAGCCAGTGCGGGGATAGGTGAAGCATGCGCACATATTTTCGCAAAAGCTGGTGCTAATTTGATTCTCACAGCACGGAGAGAAGAGAGACTTAAGAAATTAGCACTAGAACTGGAACAGGCCCACAACATACGCGTGCTTCCCTTAGCCATGGATGTGAGGAATAGTGCTGAAGTTGACCAACTCATCAGCAATTTGCCTGCAGAGTTCAGAACAATTAGCGTATTAGTGAACAACGCTGGTTTGGTCATTGGTGTAGAGAAGGCACACTTGACCCCAGAAGCCGATGTTGATACCATGATCGATACAAATGTTAAGGGTGTCCTAAATGTGATTAGAACTGTGGTGCCCAAAATGGTTTCCGAAAATGTGGGCCATGTCATTAACATCTCATCAATTGCCGGACATGAAGCCTATCCAGGTGGAAGCGTCTATTGTGCGTCGAAACATGCCGTTAATGCTATCACGCAGAGTTTAAGAATGGATGTCGTTGATTCTAATGTGAGGGTAACTGCCATTTCTCCAGGATTGGTTGATACAGAATTCAGTCTAGTGCGATTTAAAGGTGACAAGCAAAAGGCTGAAGCAGTTTATGAAGGTTTAGAAGCTTTGGTCGCTGAAGATATCGCTGAGGCCGTCTATTTTGCTGCTACACGTCCTTCTCATGTCCAAATTGCCGATATGATTATTTTCCCAACTAGACAGGCAGCCGCGACCATAGTTCATAGGGATATTGGTACTTAAAGCTCATCCCTTATTGCTGATTGCTCAAGGACTTCAGGGATGATCATGGTTCTTTCAACAATTTCATTAACGGTGTCAAATTCGCTAATGGATTTCTTTATTGAGCTCTCCCCTTTTGCAAATTTGATTATATCAGCAGATTCGAGGATCCGTTTGGTGTTTGTCAGTAAAGAATTATCAAAGTCGTCCATTGAATTCATCTTATCCAGAAGTTCACCTGTGGTTTTCTCAAGCGCATCAATGAGAAATCGATTTTCATAATACTGCTTTAAGATGTGAATCAGATCTGAATGATATTGTTTGAAATGGTTCTGCTGCAGATAGAGACTCTTCTCTAAGTCAGATAAAGCACGCAGAGCGATAATATGCGCTTCTTCCGGTGGAATAATGACTACGCCTGGATCATCGGGAACCGGGTTATAATAGCGTTTATATAAGATGTAGCCCAAGTAAGCAAGAACAGCTATAGCGAGCAATAGGAGCACTTTTGCCAAATCAAGTGACCTATTTATCTTGTGGAGTCCCTTAATATCGCGAAAGGTCGTATCACTGGCCGTTAGAACAGACAGGATCTGAAGATCTGGGCCGGAGATGGACAGGCTATCCACAATTGCCCCAGCGGTTGTATAAATATTGAATGATGGAAAGTGATAAATACCAACTGAGTCGTATATGGCAGTATTGAAATGCAGCGTTGATCCATTTTTACCTGGTATGATCTCTTGTTTCAATATCTCAATGCCCGTTCCATCCAGGATGATTTGACCCGCTTTCACTTCACTTTCAGAGCCATGTTCAATATCCCAGCCGAAAGTAATTACATCACCCAGAGCACCATGTAGACTATCAGCCTGAAATTTGGCTTCAATCCCCCAGGCAACGCTTGTTACCAAGGATAGCAGTACCAGGAGAGTTATCTTTTTCATCGAACCCTCAAAGCCCGTTTCCGGAAGAAACTAATAAGCGGATCAACGTATGGTAGATCAGTCCGAATTGGCAGGTAATCAAGTCCATTGGTCTTGAAAAAGGTGCGCAGAGACTCAAATCGCTTTTGTGCATTCTGGTTGAAAGACTTACGTAAAGAGGCTTTTGCAGTATTGACCAGAGATGTCTCTCCGGTTTCGCTATCGTGGAGTTGAATTAAGCCCAAGTTCGGCAACTCTAACTCCCATGGATCATGTAGGTGGAAAGAAAGCATATCATGTTTGCGGCTTAATTGTTTGATGCTTTTTTCATATCCCTCATCAAGAAAGTCTGAGATCATGAATATGACTGATCGTTTTCGCATGACACGATTCATGAATTCAAGAGCTACCTGAATGTTTGTGCCTTGATGCTGAGGCTCGTGGTTCAATACTTCACGGATCACTCTCAGTACATGAGAGCGGCCTTTCCTTGGCGGAACAAACTTCTCAACCCGATCGGTAAAAATGATCAGACCGACTTTATCGTGATTCTTTACTGCTGAAAATGCAAGAACAGCTGATAGTTCGGCTGCGATATTTCTTTTCATTTGTCCACGAGTACCAAAAGCGCCTGAAGCTGATGCGTCCACCATGACCATGACCGTAAGTTCTCGTTCCTCCTCAAAGAGCTTTACATAAGGAGTTCCGGTCCTTGCAGAGACGTTCCAGTCGATCGTTCTGATCTCATCGCCGGGTGTATATTCTCTAACCTCAGCGAATTCCATTCCCCTACCTTTAAAGACAGAGTGATACTCACCACCGAACACCTCATTCACGAGATGTCTGGTGCTTAATTCAATCTTTTTGACTTTTTTTAATAATTCGCGATTAATCACAACTCATTATTCCTAAAAAAAATGAAAATGATCAGGGAACTTCGGTAACTTCGAAAATGCGTTGAACGATATCCTCACTAGTGACTTCTTCCGCCTCAGCCTCATATGATACTAGTACTCTATGACGCAATACATCCATGCCAATAGCTCTAATATCATCAGGTGTCACATAACCTCTTTGATTGAGGAAAGCATTCGCCTTTGCAGCGAGAGCTAAGTTGATAGAAGCTCTAGGAGAGGCTCCATACTCAATCAGAGGGTCAAGGTCTGCCAAGCCTGCTTCCGTGGGATTTCTGGTGGCAAATACGAGGGATACGATATACTTGAATATTTTGTCATCGATGTAAATTTCATCCACAACCTTCCGGGCATCCAGAATATCTTTCTTCTTGACCACCGGTTTGATCTTAAAACTGGGGTTGGGATGAGCCATGCGTTTGATGATCTCAAATTCTTCTGTTTCAGATGGATAATCTACTTTAATTTTCAGCATGAAACGGTCGACTTGAGCCTCAGGAAGTGGGTAGGTTCCCTCCTGCTCAATTGGATTTTGTGTGGCAAGGACCAGAAAGGGTTCTTCTAGTTTATAGCTTGTATCACCAATTGTAATTTGTTTCTCTTGCATCGCTTCGAGTAAAGCGGCTTGAACTTTGGCAGGCGATCTGTTGATTTCATCGGCTAAGATAAGATTACTGAAAAGTGGACCCTTCTTTACGTTGAACTCACCATTCTTTTGATTATAAATCAAAGTTCCCAAGAGATCAGCTGGTAACAAATCGGGAGTGAACTGAATCCGATTAAAACTGGTAGCGATCAATTCGGCTAAAGTCTTGATGGTGAGCGTTTTTGCTAAACCGGGTACACCTTCAAGGAGAATGTGTCCATTTGAGAGTAGGCCGATGAGGATTCGGCGTATCATTCCCTTTTGTCCAACAATGATCTTGGCAGCTTCGGCCTCTAAGGTCTGTGTAAAGAGGCTCTTCTCCTTAATCTTCTCATTAAGTTGAGTCAAGTCAAATGTCATAGTAGGAATTTCCGCTGATTAAGATGTCTTAGTCAGTAAATGCTGCAATTCTGGGATCTCTTCCAGAGCTTTACCCAAATACTTGAGTTCAAATTCTACTGAAGGTGCCATCTCATGGTCAGGATAGTTCTTCAAAAATTGTGAGTAATAATCCGTGGCAGATTCATTTTCACCCAATTCGTTTGCATAGATATATCCTATGGAGAACAAAGCTTTTGGAGCCTGTTCTGAGTCTGGATAGTCAATGAATATCTTATTGTACGTGTCAATAGCACTGCGTAGGTCACGAAGGTTTTTATGATAAACTTCAGCGAGTTCATATTTGATGTCTAAAATATCAGCATTATCTGAATATTTTTCTAACAAAAGTTTGTACATGCTTACAGCCGCCTGATTTGCCTGAGCTGTCAAAGCTTGTTTGGCAAGGTCACGAAGATCCGCAGATGAATAGTCAGAAACATCATCTAAAGTAGCCTGGTAGTACGAATTTGCTTTTTCCATATCCTTTAGATAGGTTGAGCTCAGGTTGCCGGCATTGATCTTTGCGGCAATACTTTGGGCTGCTGACTCTGCTTTATCGATAGCATTATCAAAGGATTCAAGGGCCTCTTGATAGCTTTTTGCAGTGACAAACTCTTCACCGTCTGCCATAGATTCATCATATGATTTACCACAGGAGATTAATATTAAACTGATGATAAACACTGCCGGTATTAACATTTTTTTCATTACCACGTTTCCTCTTTTTTATTTTCCAGGACTATCGCAAATCTATTGATTGAATGATTCCTCTTTTGTACAGCAAATTCTACTTGTAGCCGTACTTCTTGTTCCCCGCATTATAATTTTTCTAAAAGGCGTATGCTATAGCAATATGCGTTTGGCCGGCATTTGTTGCTGCATCACTTCCTACGGGAATTCCATAATCAATTCTCGCAGGTCCGATAGGTGTTTCAATGGTCAAACCTAGTCCGACAGCTGCAATTATTTCAGATGTATTCGCATCTTCGATGTCTGACCAAATATTACCTGCATCCAGAAATACTTCTCCACCAAAATAGGAATAGATAGGAAATCGTATTTCAAAGTTGGTAAAATACCTAAAGTTTCCACCCGCGGGTATGGGATCACCATCTAACAACTCAGTAGGTCCTAGTGCCTGTTGTTCAAATCCCCTGATACTGGAGTTACCACCCAGGAAGAATCGCTTTTCATAGGGGATTGCAATATCAGGATCTTTTTGTATGGCAAAACCAACGTTAACATTGTGGGCAAAGACAACATCTGAGAAAATATTCCAGTACGAACTAAATGACGTTTTCATTTGCATATAGTTATTTTCACCTTTAAGGAAATACCCAACGATTCCAGGTTCTATAACTAGCTTAAATCCTCGCTTAGGATAGAAGAAATTATCTCTCTCATCCCATATCAATTTTAGACCAACTTTCCTGGCCGACTCATAAACGTCTTCACTTGCAGTAGGAGTTCCCTCACTCCGAGAAAAGCTCCACTCTGTTAGTGACTGAATCTTAAGTTTCCGAAACCAGCGATAAGTCAGAATAGCCCTTACACCATAGGCGTTACTCTTGAATTCATCTCGGGTCCTGTCAATATAATATAGGAAAGGATTTATCGTCAGAGGTACTCTGAGTTTATAGAGCCAGGGTTCAACATAGAAAAAATCCATTTTAAATTGCTGGGGTATTAAGATGGCTGGATAGATAGAGCTGATGTTGGCTTGAGTACGAATCCTCCGACTACGATCAAACAGATTGTTGTGATACCAGCTTCCTGTTGCACCAATACTCGATTCAAGCTGATTATCGGTACCCTCTTGGATTTCCTGCTTTACGCCTAAGGTCATATCGAAAGCCCTGAACTTTGCCGGACTGACTTCGACATCTAGATCGATTGTAGCCTTGGAAGAGTCAACCCTTCCCATTCTAATATTAACACTATTAAAAAGGCTGGTCTCATAGAGCCGGCGTTTCGATTCCTCTATATTGCTTGAATTAAACAATTCACCACTTTGGACTATAATTTCTCGCCGAATAATATGATCTGGAACTTGCTCAGTTTCGTTAATATTGATTTGACCAATATTAAGTATGGGCCCTTCAATTACTGTAATAAATAGGCTTACTGAGTCTGCGATGACAACACTGTCCTGAATATTGATCAGTGGATATCCATTGTCACGATAGAGGGTCAGCATTTCAATGAGATTTTCTCTGATTTTGAAGGTGTTGAAGCTGGAACCAGCCTGGTACTCAATGAGCTCTAAATATTTTTGATCAGAGAAGACCCGATTCCCTTTTAGATTAATATCCCGTAAATAGTATTCTTTCCCCTCCACTACCTTGAGAAAAAGATGCATTTTATTATCGACACTAACACTGGTTGAGTCAGTAATTGAAACATCCATAAATCCATGTAAGGTATAGTAGTTCTCGAGTTTTTCAATTTCCCTTGCCAAATAGTGACGGTTATAGAAACTACCTCCACTAAATAGAC
>CAZOBQ010000122.1:0-7960 GCA_964578155.1 uncultured Lentisphaeria bacterium | reverse complement strand
GTTAGGCGTCAATTGCTCTGAAGTGACAGAGTAACACCAAGATTTAATACAGGACTAGAATCGCTTTGTTTACCCCGGAAACCCATTGAGACGTATGGCGATAGAATTGATTGATCACTATTTCTATAATTGATGGCACTATATATTGAATATGTGTCCTCATACGATTTTTCAGGAATAATTGTTAACGTCTGGTATTGCACACCAATGACCCCGGAAACTCTTGGTGAATATTCGTATCGGCCAAACAAACTTATCCGAGTATTTGGCTCATGATACTCAGTACTCCCTTCCCAAATATCTCCCTCGACAGCATTATAATACTCCCGACCTTTTAGTATCATCATCGAACCACCTATCCGAACACCTACATCAAAATTATCCAGAGGAACAATTAACCTAAAATAAGCGGACGTCTGGATGAGATTTTCTTGGAATTTAGGAGAATTATATTCTGACGGTATTTGAACATTTCCAAACGAGCACAAAACACCGATCCCTCCAGTCATATGAGAGGTTAGCCCAATACTAAAATCGCCATAGGCTAGATGCGAGGATTCATAATAATGAGTTGAGGTAATGGTTTTCTTTAACAAGTATGTACCTTCTACAATGGTTGTATCGCGATAAATTACAGCATCAGTATTGGAAACCGTATTTTGATATCCACCGGAAATGCGCACCATTCCCAGACTTAATGGGATACCCATCTCTAAATGGTTGACTTGTGGTGCTCTTCTTAGTACAACAGTTTTGTCCCTCTCAATTATTTGCTCCGTCACGCAGGAATTGAACAAACATATTGCAAATACAGCCATCCCATATTGTAAAACTTTCATCTTGTCCTCCGTACGCCTAACTATGTTTATACTGACCCGCATAAGAACCCGGATGTACACTTTTTGTCCATATAAGCACTTTTTATATGCTCCTGTAAGTCGCTGAACCATACTGAGTTACCCTTATTCGTGATTTAATAGGGGTTCTTATTGGGATCCTCATAACTCCCCAACACCCTTAGGATTGGCACCAAAGATTGTGATTTGATATTGAACGGCTTTCCCCATGAAGAATCGCTCCAATTTGCTGAGTATTGCTCTAATCTAGCTTTTTGATTCAGATTACCAAAAGGTAATCTGTGGTCTTGTGTTTCTGCCTTCATGCGATAAGGCTTCGACAGGCTCAGCCTCCGGAGTGGGACTCGAATTGGCGGATAACAAAAAAGGCTGAGATTTTCTCAGCCTTTTTTGTTTTACTATTTTACTATATCACGTTAACCAAAATGAAACCATTCACTGTCTTTTTGCTGAGCACGTGGCTTTCCAAGAATCTCACGCAAGACAATCCCTTGCTGAGTCGTCGAATAAGCCTCTAGAACACCTTTTAACGGGTTTTCCTGCTCTATGACGACACTTGGTTCGCTTTCCACAATATGAACCATTTGATCATGATCTGTTAAGCTATCCGAGCCCTCCATATACTGGGGCTCTGGATAATCCACAGGATCAATCACCTCTTCAAGTACTTCAATCGGTTCAGGGTCATATTCCATAAAAGGAACTTCAACTTCCTCCTGGAATAACTCCTGCTTCAACTTATCAAAGATACTCTCCACTGCAGAAACGGGTTTTGGTTCAGCCGTTTCTGACTCAGTACGAGAAGAGGCTTCACTTTCAGCCTTTGCTTTGTTCTTCCTCTGTTTCGCCCAGGCAGAAATCGCCATATAGAGCAAAAAGAAAACAACTGGGCCTATATTTTCCATGGATCAGACTTTATTTCGTCTCAGGCTTCTCAGGTCCAGAGAGATTCTTTCTCATGGAAGTGTCAGCCTGGATGTTATCCATACGATAATAGTCTAAGATGCCCAAGTTTCCCTGACGGAAGGCCTCTGCCATGGCTCTTGGAACTTCAGATTCAGCCTCAACAACCTTGGCACGCATCTCCTGGGTCTTGGCTTTCATCTCTTGTTCTTCAGCAACAGCCATAGCCCGACGTTTTTCAGCAATAGCTTGAGCAATATTCTTGTCCGCATCGGCTTGATCCATCTGAAGTGTTGCTCCAATGTTCTTACCGACATCAACATCAGCAATATCAATAGATAGTATTTCAAATGCTGTTCCAGCATCTAAACCCTTGGCTAACACATTTTTGGAAATGATATCTGGATTTTCCAGAACTGCCTTATGAGAATCAGATGAGCCAATTGAGCTGACAATTCCTTCACCAACACGAGCCAGGACTGTTTCTTCTCCCGCCCCACCAATCAAACGATCGATATTTGCTCGTACAGTAACTTTAGCCACGGAAAACAGCTGGATTCCATCTTTGGCAATAGCGGACACACGTGGGGTCTCAATAACACGAGGATTAACACTCATCTTCACAGCATCCAATACATCTCTACCTGCCAGATCAATGGCTGCAGCTCGTTGAAATTCCAAATCGATATTTGCCTTGTCAGCAGCGATCAATGCCAGTACAACTTTTCTGACATCACCTCCAGCCAGAACGTGGGCTTCGAGGACATCAGTATCGAGATCCAAACCCGCCTTTCGCGCACTAACCAAAGAATTGATAATCAGGGGTGGTGGAATCCTTCGTAAACGCATTCCGACCAAGGTCAGCAAGCCAACATATACTTGTGCTGCGGCTGCACTGATCCACAAACCAATTGGGATAAAATAAGTAAACAGAACCAGGAAGGCCACCAGGCCAACCAGAATTAACATTAAGGGTAAAGCTTCCACAATTCCTCCAGGTCTATATTATTATTATTTCTTTTTATCTACAACGATACGATTGCCATCAATACTCTGAATAACAATCTCAGTATCTTTTTCAATGAAATCACCTGTTGTAACCACATCCATACGTTTTCCCTCTATGAGGGCTGTTCCAGCAGGACGGAGCATGGTTATGGAGATACCTGTTTTCCCAACATGATCTTCCAATCCAAGACTTCCACTATAGCCCTCTTTTTTGGTTTCGCTGGTTCCCAGGCTAATCTTCTTCCATGCCTTGGATCTGAGCATGCGCTTGATCATGAGCCCTAAGCCAAAAACACCTCCTATGACTGCAATACTAAGTCCCCAAAGAGCTGAATTTATATCAGTAGCCGAAGGTACCGCTGGGAGTAGCATGGTAAACATGGCATAGATCATGAGAATAATGCCGAGAATACCCACCACCCCGAATCCTGGTATCACAAAGGCTTCAATACCCAACAGAATGATTCCCCCCAGCAGGAATAAAAGTTCCATCATACTTGCCAGATCAGCAATGACTGAGGTTGAGAAAAATAAAACCAGTGCCAATAAACCAACACTACCCGGTATTCCCCATCCAGGACTCTGGATTTCAAAGATCAGGCCTAAAAATCCGATAGTCATTAACAGGGAACTCACGATAGGATCAGTTAGAAAACGAACAATACGCTCAGACCAGGTGGGCGCAATTCTTACAACATTTTTTTCGGAATATCCGTAGTGTTCCAGCAGTTCATCCATAGAGTCCATCTGATAGTCAGCCATACCATATTTCAGTGCAGTTGAGGTTCTCAAGGTGAGTAACTTTCCCCCCATGGCACCTTCTATATCATCCAGAAAGAGTGTATCCCCATCAGCTGTTATCAAGGTATCAATATCTATGCTTTCATCTACCATGGCCATGGCAATATCAGGGTTCCTACCCTTTGATTCTGCGGTGGCAGCCATTTCTTCACGCATGTAAGACTGTGCTTTTTCACCTGCCTTATTACTTTGGGCATCTACAACCGTGGTAGCACCCATGGTGGCACCTGAGCGCATAACAATGGTATCACAAGCAAGGGAGATCAGCGATCCAGCAGAAATAGCTTTAGTGTTAATAAACGCAATTGTAGGCAATTCTGAATTCAAAAGGGCATTCTTCATCATAGTAGCAGCATCCACCCGACCACCAAATGTATCAATATCTAGAATAATTACATCGCCTCCTTCCTCATTTAGTTCAGGAATTTGGCGTTCAAAAAAATAGGCTAATCCCATATCAATGGTGCCCTTAACCTCCAAGATGTAGACCTGAGGAAAAAGGAAGATGGGAACGAGCAGAAGCATTAATTTACGTAACATGACTGATTCCATATAATATCGGGTTCCATAGCATAGATTCGTTGGGAAAGATAACCGCTAATGAGTCGGGGTAAAACCGAATTCAACATAACCAGGATAGTCTTTAATTTACCGAAGAGAAGGTCTATTTAGCCACGGATTAACGCAGATTTCCACGGATAAAGATTTTGGCTTTCGTGCTTTATATAAATTTTTAGTAAATTTCGTGGATAGCAACGGGTTACTCTGACTTCATGATGATATCACCATACTTTGTATCGATCTCTATCCGGAGAGGTACATGTGGAGAATCCGCAGAGAGTAACAGGGCCAATTGAACCCTGTTTTCTCGTGATTTTTTGCTGCTATTGAGAGGCGTTAACTTCCAACCCTTCGCTGAGAAAGGTTTCAGCAGTGGTGCTTTGCCTGGTTTTTCCACCAACAAACTTAAGATTCCATAGGATCGTCCGTCCCAGAGCTTGAAGCTAAGTGTATCTCCATGGGTAAAGGATGTCTGGGATAGTTTATAGATCAGGCTAGGAACATCTATAAGTCCCTGAGTATCAACAGCTTTAATCTTTCCATTTAACTCTATTGAATTACTATCACTAAAAACCACCTGATAATTTCGATGATATGATCCCTCATGAATGGCCTTGTCGTGAGTCCGTAATTTGTCAGATTCTAGCTCATAATAGCTGCTGATCGAATCAGACAAGGTCCAGAGAGTTGAAAGCCAGGGAGAGGAATGAATGTTTAAACTGCTTTGCAGAGCTCCGTCATCAACGTGGTATTCTATCCTGGCAGATCCAGCATAGATCAATCCATATTTCACCTTGTAGGAATACGTTTGGGCCTGCACATGTGTCGCGATCATGAGAGATAGGAAAATTGTTATGATAAATATTCTTTTCATTAATTCAGAAGCTATACCTATTATCTGGGACGACCAAGCTTTTTGTCTATCCATTCCAATACAGAAAACTAAATTGAATCATGCAGTTCCAACTTCCTAAACGATTCATTACCTTCACCTTCGTAGGTGTATCAGGCATTATTGTCAATAACGCTGTCTTGTACTTCGTTGTGGAAAACTTGTTTCTGCCTATCTCAATCGCATCGCTCATTGCCATCCAACTGTCGATTTTTAATAACTTCATTTGGAATCATCGCTTTACATGGGCTGATCGTGAAATGATGGGGTTTCAGGCAATTCGGGATGGCTTAATTCGTTTTACTCTAGTTAGCTGGATCGCTGGAGGTGTGAATTGGGTTATCCTTCTACTCCTCAATCACTATTCCGAGCTGCATTATCTCATCTCGAATCTCATCGCCATCTTTATTGCTTCAATTTTGAATTATTTATTAAACGATATCTGGACGTTTAAAGAGCTGGATAAGAAATCTTAACTTGGGGTTTCCCCTGATTTATCAGCAAACTGAAGACGATACAGCTTCTCATAAACCCCACCTGCTTTACGAAGCGAATCATGGTTCCCTTGCTCAACGATCTTACCTTGATCCATAACCAATATTTTATCCGCATTCAGGATGGTTGAAAGACGATGGGCAATGACTATTACTGTTCGCCCCTTCATTAATGTCTCAATAGCAGATTGTACCGCTTTCTCAGATTCTGTATCCAGTGCTGATGTGGCTTCATCCAAAATTAATATGGCGGGATCTTTGAGTAAGGCACGAGCTATAGCGATACGTTGTTTCTGTCCACCAGATAGACGAGCTCCGTGTTCCCCCAACATGCTCTCATATTGCTCTCCCATGCCCATAATAAACTCATGAGCGTTGGCCTTTCTGGCAGCTTCTTCTACCTGGGATTGGTCACTCTGCATACCATAACTAATATTGTTATATACTGTGTCGTTGAATAGAATTGTCTCTTGAGAAACAATCCCAATCTGTTTACGGATGCTGGCGCGGGTCAATTTCCGGATGTCTTTTCCATCAAAACTGATCGTCCCCTCATTGATGTCATGAAAACGTGGAATTAGATCAACAACCGTAGTTTTTCCTGCCCCACTTGGCCCTACCAGAGCAACGACCTCGCCTTTGGAGATGGTCGTATTTAGACTCTTAATCGTCTGGAGTTCAGAATTATCATAAGCAAAGGTGACATTTTCAAACTGAATCTTTTCTTCAAACCCTGTAAGTTCTTGACTATCACGGTCATCTCGAATCGTCGGTTCAACATCCAATATTTCAAAAACTCGACCACCGGCTGCGACCCCTGTTTGAATGTTGATATTAACCTTGGCTAAATTTCGAATAGGTTGATAAAGAGCAAAAAGGATGATGATAAATCGTAAAAAGTCCGAACTACTGATGGTTTCGTACTCAAGTACTTGAGCACCACCCAGCCAAAGCAGTGTAACCGCCATCGCCACACCCAGCATCTCTGTCACAGGGAGTGAAAGACTCTGCAATACTATCTGGCGAAACATCAGCCTATATAGTTTTTGGGCCTCCTGACCGAATCGCTTTTCCTCATTCCGCTCATTTACAAACGCCTTGATAATTCTAATACCAGAGATGGTTTCAGAGTAGCGAGATGTAACCTCACCCAGTTGTGCTTGCACGCGCACGACTTTACGTCGAATACTTTTACTGATAACTGCAATAAAAAGAGTGGTAACCGGGATGATAAGAATGGAGATGAGAGTCAATTCCCAGTTGATAATAAACAAGATACTCAGATACGCGATGATGTAGAGTGGTTCAATCACCAAGGGATGAAAAGTAGTGGCGAGAGCCTGATTCACTTTGAGAACATCATTCATGGCTAGAGAGATCAAATCTCCACTACGTCTATTCTGGAAAAAGCTCAATGGCTGTGCCAGGAAATGCCGATACAGCTTTGTTCGGAGATCTTGGACCACCTTTGCCTGGACGTGACCGGTAAATAATTTATTCGCATAGTAGGCAATAGATTTCACAAAGTAGCTGAAGAGAATAACCAAGGCCAGTGTGCCTAGCGCCTCTAATGGTGTCCCGGAGAAGAAATGCTCCTGAGTAAATTGCTTAAGTCGTTCATTCAGATCAATTCCCTGGGTGAGTTGATCCGTAGAACTGACGACCGTCTCCTCAGGGTTGGAAAAAATAGTCGTTATAAAGGATGCTGATAACCAGAGCGTCAACGAATGAAAAAAGACATTAATGATAGAAAAGCCCACTCCAGCCGAAATCTGTGCCCAATAAGGTTTGATCAACTTTAGTATTCGTAGATACATGATGCGCTTAGTTTAGAAATTCCTGCAATACTTGGCGAGATATTTCGCCTTCACGTAATATCTTAAATGGTTCAGTTGTAACATCAACAACAGTACTCCCTTTTGAATTCTCAAGAGGGCCCACATCGATCATGAGGGCGAGCTGTTCACCAAAATATTGCTTCACTTCAGAGAGGCCCGTGGCTGCCGGAAGTCCTGCCGGGTTTATACTGGTTGTTGTGATGGGTCCACCTAATAAACGAGGAAGTTGACGAGAAATCGAATCGCCAGGAACCCTAAAACCAACTGTGCCCCGTTTGGATATGAGTCGTTTAGCAAAGGGTTTATTACTCTTGCAGATGACAGTAAGAGGGCCGGGTAAAAAAGTACGAATTAGCGCTTGAGCATTATCATTAAGGTCTGCCGCGTGTGAGAGTAGTTGTTCCACAGATTCTAAAAGAACTGAAACAGGCGAATCTTTTCTTGTCTTTAAGTCATAAAGTTTTTTTACTGCTGTATCTGAATATGCATCAACACCGAGACCATACAGTGTATCAGTGGGATAGGCAATCACCTGACCACTCATAAGAGCAATTTGAATTTGCTCAGTATAGCTCTCAGGTAAATTTGTCAAGGCACTATTTTGTT
>CAZOBQ010000121.1:0-7962 GCA_964578155.1 uncultured Lentisphaeria bacterium | reverse complement strand
CACTATACCTAAAACAGTTTTGTTTCCATTGATATTTGCAGTTTCCATTATCGGAAGCTTTGCAGTACGGAATTCCTTTTTTGATGTTGCAGCTTGCTTAGCATTCGGTGTCTTTGGATGGCTCTTGCGTCGTTACAATTACCCGGTAGCGCCTATTATTCTTGGAATGGTCCTTGGTAATATCGCAGAAACAAATTTTATCCGGGCGATCATGATGGGTGGTTGGACTGTTTTCTTTACCCGACCTTTGAGCTTGGGAATGCTAGTGGTTGCAGCTGCAAGTTTTGCTGTGCCTCTTATTCAGGCGCGTAAACAGAAATCTTAGATTAGGAAAATGTCATAAAATGATTTTCAAGAAAACTAAATCACTTGAACTGCAAATGGATGCATTCCTGGATAAAATCTCAGAAGCTGGAATTGTTTATCGTCGAGGGGTAAAGAATTACATGAAAAATGCCTCTGAAGACTTTGAGAGACATTTGGAACAGATAAGAGTGCTCGAACATGAAGCAGATGAGCTTCGTAAGAATATTGAGACAAAGCTATACACGCAAACCCTGGTTCCTGAATCCAGAGGAGACATCCTGGCACTCATGGAAACCAGTGATGATGTGATTGATCGGGCAAAGGCCACATTAGTCGAATTGTCAGTTGAAAAACCGTATGTACCTGATGAATTCAAAGACGGATTTATAGAATTGGCCAGAACCACAGTCAAAGCTTTAGAAGAAATGGTAAAGGCCATGAGGGCTTTTATGCGTGATCCAATCAATGTAAGAAACTATTTGCATAAGATTTATCACTGGGAAAAAGAAGCAGATCGAATTGCAGAGAATTTGAAACGTTCCATCTTTGAGAGTGAAGAACTCAAGCTCAGTGAGAAAATTCATTTGCGTTATTTTACCCTGCACATTGATACCCTAGCAGATAGAGCTGAAGATGTAGCTGACCGTCTTGCCATATACACTATAAAGAGAAGCATCTAGTAATGTTGATCATGCTCTTCCTATCTAGCGGTATTTTTCTGGGTTGGTCCCTGGGAGCAAATGATGCCTCCAATATATTTGGGACTGCCGTGGGAACTCGCATGGTAAAGTTTTATACAGCAGCCATTGTGGCCAGTATTTTTGTCATATTAGGGGCCGTTATCTCTGGTGCGGGAACAACCCATACACTGGGAAAATTGGGCGCGGTTGATATGATAGCCGGTGCCTTTATGGTAGCTCTTGCTGCAGCTATCACCGTTTTTTGGATGACAAAACTAAGTCTCCCCGTTTCAACCAGTCAGGCGATAGTAGGTGCCATTGTTGGGTGGAACCTATTTGCCGGAAAAGAAACAGATATGGCTGCTTTGACTAAAATTGCATCAACCTGGGTTATGAGTCCCATCCTGGCAGCTGGATTCTCATTAGTTCTTTTCTTTATCGCTAAGAAAGCCATGGAGATGTGGAAGATCCACATCTTTAGATTGGATGCATATACACGCATAGGTTTAATCGTGGTTGGTGCATTTGGAGCCTATTCTCTAGGCGCAAATAATATTGCCAATGTCATGGGTGTCTTTGTCTCAGTAGCGCCATTCGATAGTTTAAATATTTTTGGTTTTGATTTTAATGGGGTTGAACAACTATTCTTATTGGGTGGCCTAGCTATAGCGGTAGGTATTTTCACCTATTCTAAACGGGTCATGCTGACAGTGGGGGAAGGTGTTGTCAAGCTTACACCACAAACTGCGCTCATTGTTGTATTATCACAGGCACTGGTTTTATTCTTATTTGCATCCAAAGGATTAGAAACATGGTTGTTGGCCCATAATCTACCAGCAATTCCTCTGGTTCCAGTATCTAGCTCACAAGTTGTCATTGGTAGCATCTTAGGAATTGGACTTGCTCATGGAGGAAGAGGAATTCGTTTTAGGGCTCTGGGTCGTATCGCTTCAGGGTGGGTAACCACTCCAATCATTGCTGCCGTAATTTCATTTATTTCACTTTTCTTCCTGCAGAATGTTTTTGATCAACAGGTAGTTAAGAGCATTAATCAGACGAAGATACAAAATAATATTAGTGTGGAGTTCACCCCTCATGGTTAACCGAAGATTTCCAAAACTGATTATCCTTACAGCCTTTATTCTTCTCGGTAATGCCAGTTTGTTTGCCGCTGAATCAACTGCAGGCAGTCAAATATCATGGTGGACCGTAGTCATGACTTTATTTGGCGGTCTTGCCTTATTTCTATATGGCATGGAGAAAATGAGCTCTGGTATGAAAAAAGCTGCTGGTGACAGTATGCGATCCATTCTATCAGCCTTAACAAATAATCGATACATGGGCCTTCTAGTAGGTGCTTTTGTCACCATGATCATCCAGAGTAGTAGCGCCACGACAGTAATGTTGGTGAGTTTTGTCCAAGCCGGACTCATGACCTTTGTACAGAGTCTGGGAGTGATTCTTGGTGCCGATATTGGAACGACTATTACTGCACAGTTAGTTGCCTTTAAACTAACCGACTATGCATTGCTCATGATAGCTGCTGGGTTTGGCCTGATGATGTTTGGTCGTAATGAGAACCAGAAAAACATAGGTGAGTCGATCCTAGGTTTTGGTATTCTATTCTATGGTATGAAGTTGATGTCAGATGCCATGAAGCCATTGCGCACTTTTGAGCCCTTTATCACCATGCTATCTCATCTTGAGAATCCCTTACTGGGCCTCTTAGTGGGAGCTCTATTTACTGCTTTAATCCAAAGCAGTAGCGCTTTTACAGGAATTATCATTGTCCTATCACAGCAGGGGCTCCTGAGTCTTGATGCTGGTATCCCAATGATAATGGGGGCCAATGTAGGTACCTGTATCACAGCTGGATTGGCCAGTATTGGTGCAACACGTGAAGCCAAACGGGTGGCAATGGCCCATGTCATGTTCAAAATAACTGGTGTCTTATTATTTATCTTTTGGATTCCCTGGTTTGCTGATCTTATTCGGACTATTTCGCCATCATCAGATGCAATTGGTATAGCAAAGCTTGGGTCTGAAGTACCTCGCCAGATTGCAAATGCTCATACGCTCTTTAACGTGAGTCTGGCACTTGCGTTTATTCCATTTACATCCTTTTTTGCGAAAATTATCATGAAAATCTATCCAGATATTGAGGATGAGAAAGACTTGACCATTGCTACCTGGCATCTGGATGATTCTGCTGTTGAAACACCAGCCATGGCCTTGGATTTGGCACGCGCAGAGATTAATCGTATGGCAAAAATCACCAAACGTATGCTCGAGGCCTTTATAAAACCTTTTTTAGAAGATGACCCGGGTATGGATCAGATTCATACCAAACTTACTCTGATAGAGGGTATTGAGATGCGGGAGAAGAAGGTCGACTTTTTAGAGTATAAGGTGAAAAACTACTTATTGCAGATAGGACAACAACCCCTGTCTGATTCACAGGTTCCAGAAGTCTTCGGCATGATCACAATAGCCAGTCACCTGGAGAGTATTGGGGACGTTGTAGAGCATAATGTGATGCCTTTGGTCGCCAAAAAACGGGCCCTGGATCTTGACTTTTCAGATGAGGGTAAGGATGAGTTACTTCGCTACCACATGAAAGTCGTCAAGCAAATAGGCAGGTTGCAGAAAACATTTTCTGAATTGGATCCTAAGCGAGCTCGCAAAGTGATGACCAAACAGGAAAAGTACAAAAATCTTGAGGAAGAATACCGGATGTCGCATTTGCAGCGTTTGCATGCGGCTCGTCAGGAAACTTTGAAAACACATGAAATTCATACTGAATTACTTGAATTGATGAAGCGTATCAATGTGTATACAGGAGAAATAGCCAAAATTATTATCGATTTAAATGAGTCTGATCAGAATTAAAGCGGATGTATGGATTTTAACTCAAAAACTAATCAAAGATGGATAAAAGGAGAAGTTGGATGAAAAAGATAGTGTTAATGATTTTGATAAGCTCGATCAGCATGACTGTATTTGGGCAATCAAGTTTATCACCTGATTCAAGCGGGTGGAAATCCAATGGTAATTTTGTACTTCGCTCAGCTGATAGCGATTTTCAAATGCGATTTGATGTTCGTATGTACATCGATGGTGCGATCTTTTTCGATGATCCCGACGAACAACTCAGCAGTGGAACGCACTTGCGGAAAGCCCGTTTTGCAACCAAAGCTAACTTTTGGGGAAACTGGCAGGCAGAGTGGGATATGGATATTGCAGAATATTCAGTTGAGATCAAGGATATGTGGTTAGCCTACAATTGGGAAAACTCCATGTTTAAGATGGGACACTATAAAGTTCCCTTTGGTCTTGAAACACTTACAAGTTCACGCCTGCTAACATTCATGGAACGTTCCTACATTAGTTTGGCATTTAAAATGGGTCGCCGTACATCGCTAGGTTATTCGCTCTGGGGCTCAAACTGGTATGCCACGACTGCCTTGTTTGCCCAGGGGATGGATGATGATAAGAATCAGAAGTCGGATGAAACTGGTAATGGATTTGCCCTACGTGCAGCTTATGGACCAAAATTGGGTCAGATTCAGATGCATGTTGGCGGTGCCTTTGCCCGCTATGCTCCCTTAGATGAAAGTGGTCTCATTGATTTTAATGCAGAAGCAGAAACTAAAATGGGTGATCTGGAAACAGTTGATACGGATGTCATCCGAAATGTAGAAACCATTCAGCAGGTAGGCTTAGAGGGTGCGCTACAGCTTAATAATATTATTCTACAAGGTGAGTATGCTCAAACAGATTTGGCTCGAGAAGCTGGCTATACTGATGGAACGCTAATGGGTGGTTATGCCTATTTGAGTTGGATTTTAACAGGAGAGAAAAAACCCTGGAAAAATGATGAAGGCGAATTTGGAGCTTTTGTACCAAAAAATCAAAAATATGGAGCCTGGGAATTGGCTTTACGTTTTAGCCACATAAATCTTTCTGATACAGCAGCAGGAATATATGGCGGCAAGGCAAATAACTATACTGCTGGACTGAACTGGTATACAAATCCCAATGTCCGTTTTATGCTAAATTATACAATGGTAGATAACTCAGTCGCTACTACCGTTGGCGATTACGATTTTTCCTATGTACAATTCCGTACATTGGTCACATTTTAATTAATAATGATACAAAAGGAGAAAATGATGAGATTGTTAACCCTTATACTGGTAGTTCTGATGAGCATGGCATTTATTGCTTGTGATACAGATGACACCACTGCCCCAGAGGAGGAAGAACCAAGTGCTCTGGTTATTAACGAGTTCCTTGCCAGCAATGATGGCCCCATTGAGGATGAACACGGTGGTTTCGATGATTGGGTAGAGCTTTATAATAGAACAGATGCAGCTATCGATATTGGTGGTATGTTCCTTAGTGATACACCAGAAGATGATGCGCCTTGGCAAGTCCCGACAACTGATACTTCATTAACAACAATCGCAGCCGGTGGGTATGTAGTGATATGGTGCGATGATGAAGTCGATCAAGGTGTACTTCATGCCTCATTCAAACTTTCTGGTGGCGGTGAATCTGTAGTTTTAATGGATCAAGATATGATAGTGGTTGATACCTACACATATGAGGCTCAGACAACTGGCGTTTCTTGGGGACGTGTTGAAGATGGTGGCGATGTCTGGGCGTCCTTTTCAACGCCAACTCCTGGAGCCACAAATCAGTAGTTTCTGACTACGGTGGAGGTACGAGATGAGTAGGTTAATTCTTACTGTAATGTCTGTTTTAGGGATTTTCATTTTCTCTTGTGAATCAAATACTGATGACCCTGAGGAGTTAAGTGAAATATTTCCAGGAGATATCCTTATTAACGAATTTGTTGCTGGGAATGACGGCAGCTATTTGGATGAAAATAATGAAGCCGATGATTGGATAGAACTCTTCAATACAAGCAATGAAGAGTTGGATGTCGGCGGTTTGTTCATTACTGATGTCGTTGGGGATGCCGAACCCTGGCAAATTCCGACGAATAATTCAGAAGAGACAACAATTCCTGCTGGAGGCTTTCTCGTCATTTGGGCTGATAAAGATACAGATCAGGGGGCTCTCCATGTAAACATAAAGTTGTCTCAAGATGGCGAAAGCATCGTCCTCTACGGGAGGGATGCTGCAACGGTAATTGACTCAGTGAGCTTTAGCGCTCAAATCGAAGGCTCTTCTTTTGCGAGAAATGAGGATGCAGAAAAGCAATGGTCAATATTCGCCCACCCGACACCTAAAGCCACAAACAATACAATACAGACTTTATTGTTTCAAGAATATGTTGTTTTGGAAATGTCTGAGCCGTCGGGATTGACCTTTGGTCCCAATCATGAATATTTATTCTCAGTGAATGATCCTCCCAACAATCATGTCTATAAGTTAGATATAAATGGTACAATTCTTGAGACATTTGCATTTACAGGCAATGATTTGGAAGGGATAACAGTAAATCCAAATGATTCAACACTATGGGTTCTGGAAGAACTTCTTGGCGATGTTATACAGTTATCACTCGCGGGGGAAGAGCTCTCAAGAGAACACATTGAGTATTTTGGAGATACTGGAGAAAACACTTTTGAAGGGATATGTTATGAACCTGAATCAGATCAGTTTTATATCCTTCGAGAAAAAGATTCTCCTGTAATCTTGACCTATGATGGTTCGTTTAATCTTTTAAATGAGCATTTGGTTGGGTTCTCAAAAGATATCTCTGGCGTTCATCAGGGTCGCAATCCAGGCGAATTGATTATTGTAAGCGATGAGAGTAGGATGCTCGTTGAATGGTCCGCAAGCAGAGGTGTCCTTGCTCGCTATTCGATGGAAATGTTTCAGGCTGAAGGTGTTACATATGATGAAGAGTCTGGAAATATATATATCGTGGGCGATGGTTCAAATCGTCTATATACCTATAAATTTCCGGAATAGATGGACAAGGATGATTTTATTTCATTCGTCAATTGTAAAAATATGTTAAATCGTTTGATTAACTCGATGATACGGACGATGGGAATTACCATACAGTTCGATTCCCGTACAACCAATTAAAAAAGGAGAAATAAATGCGGTTATTAACAGTGTTACTAATAGGGCTATTAAGTTTGGTAATGATAGCATGCGAGGAAACTGAAACTGATGATCAAGACATCGCTGAAGGAGTTGAGGGTCTTTTTATCAATGAGTTCCTGGCGAAGAATGAAATTGATTCAGTTAATGTTGATGAAAACGGTGGCTATGATGATTGGGTCGAGCTATACAACAGCACAGATGCAGCCATTGATATTGGCGGAATGTATATTACAGATAGTGCCGATGACCTTATGCAATGGCAGATCCCTGCGACAGATGCGTCACTCACAACAGTTCCTGCAGGAGGTTATTTAATTATATGGTGCGATAAGCAACCTGATGAGGGTGCTCTACACATGAACATTAAACTATCTACTGATGGAGAAGCTATCGTGCTCACAGAAGCTGACGGTGAAACCATAGTTGATTCGGTTACGTTTGGTGCTCAAGTAACAAATGTTTCAATGGGTCGCAGTGTCGATGGTGGTGACACCTGGGTTACATTCACAACCCCAAGCCCTGGTGCGGCAAATGTGGAACCAGTTGGTGCACTTGTAATCAATGAGTTCCTGGCCAGCAATGACACATCCGCAACAGATGAAAATGGTGATCATGATGATTGGGTAGAGCTTTATAATGGAACAGATGCAGCCATCGATATTGGGGGTATGTACATCACTGATGATCCAGCAGATCTTACTCAGCACCAAATTGCCGATTCTTCAGCTTCAATGACAACCATCCCCGCTGGTGGTTATCTGATCCTTTGGTGTGACAAAGAATCAGAGCAAGGTGTGCTTCACATGGAAATTAAACTGTCAGGTGATGGAGAATCTGTAGTGCTTGTCGATACCGATGGTGTAACTGTTATCGACGAATTCACTTTTGG
>CAZOBQ010000120.1:0-7966 GCA_964578155.1 uncultured Lentisphaeria bacterium | reverse complement strand
AGCGGGAGCTTAAATGAATACTGTAATGATTATTTTCCGAGTCATCCATATTTTTAGCGGTGTGTTTTGGGTGGGCTTTGCCATAACCAATTTCCTTTTTTTACAGCCAGCTTTTCAAGCCACAGGATCTGATGGACAGTCAGTCATGCGCTATCTGGGTGGCAAGACCAGATTGATGTCAACTGTATATATAGCTGCAACATTGACCCTTATTTCAGGTCTGGGAATGTTTCATCCAATAGTGTCACTTATAAATACTGGGTATGGAATGGCTATTAGCATTGGCTCTCTGGCGGGTATTATTGCCTGGATTCTGGCTATCTTTGTGATCAGAAGCCTTATCAATAGGACAGAAAAACTGGGCCAGACCTTTAAGTCTCAAGAGGGTGCACCAAGTGAAGATCAATTGGCTCAGATGGAGACATTAGCTTCACGCATGGATATCTTTGGAAAAGTGGCGATCGTCTTTATGGTTATCGCTTTATTCGGAATGTCTGCAGCCCAGTATCTCTAGTTCTAAGCAGTAAGGCTTTCCCGCTTCTCGATACTACCTTTAGCCTGGGGAAATGGATACAATTTGTTTAAGTTGTATTCATTCAGCTATACGTGTAATGCGCGTATTGTAAGGTAACAAAAGAATCTTTATTGCGGGGGGCAAAGTGTTATTAAATCCCAAAAAATATACCATTGAACATAATGATAAACATTTTCAGGAAATAATCCGAAAGACCATCGATTTTTTTGAGAGCAAGGGTCTCGTAAAAATCAAAGATGATGATCATAATAGAATCTGGTATGCCGATTTTCTGAAATTCGTTAAGGAAGAGAAGGTCTTTGCAGCACTCCTTCGACCAACTCAATACGGTGATAAAAATAGTCGCTGGGACACCTGGCGAATTGCTCACTACAACGAAATCCTGGCGTTTTATGGATTAGCCTACTGGTATACTTGGCAAGTATCCATTCTTGGCCTTGGCCCCATTTGGATGACCCAAAACGAGCACCTGAAACAAATGGCAGGGAAGCAACTAGACGAAGGTGAAGTTTTTGCGTTTGGTCTCTCTGAAAAGGATCATGGCGCCGACATATATTCAACTTCCATGTCATTAAATCCGCAGAGTGATGGAACCTATAAAGCTAATGGTTCCAAATATTATATTGGGAACGGGAATGTGGCCAAAATGGTTTCCACTTTTGGCAAAATAAAAGATACCGATGATTATGTTTCCTTTATCGCAAACTTTCAGCATAAAAATTATGACTGTGTCAAGAATGTGGTTAATAGTCAGAGTTATGTCGCTGAATATGCCCTCCATGATTATCCCATAACTGAGGAAGATATTCTGGCAAAAGGCCGAGATGCCTGGGATGCTGTATTAAATACTGTGAATATTGGAAAATATAACCTGGGCTGGGCTTCTATTGGAATGTGTACCCACGCCATGTATGAGGCCATAGATCATGCCTCAAAACGTAGTCTTTACAATATGTATGTAACAGATTTTCCCCATGTTAAACGGCTCTTTGTGGATGCTTATTCACGTTTGATAGCCATGAAGCTATTTGCCTTGAGAGCAGCAGATTACATGAGAGTTGCCTCACCGGAGGATAAACGATATTTACTCTATAATCCGGTTGTAAAGATGAAGGTCACTACCCAAGGCGAGGAAGTCATTAATTTGATGTGGGATGTGATTGCCGCTAAGGGTTTTGAAAAAGATACCTTTTTCGAAATGGCAGCCCGGGACATTCGGGCCTTACCAAAATTAGAGGGAACAGTCCATGTCAATATTGCCCTCATCGTAAAATTCATGGCGAATTATTTCTTTAAGCCGGGTAATTATCCTGAAGTGGGAACACAATCTCAGCAAGAGCATGATGAGTTTCTTTTCAATCAAGGACCAACTCGTGGACTGGGGAAAATTAAATTTCACGACTACAAGGCTGTCTATGCAAGCGTGAATCTTCCCAATATAAACATCTTTAAAAAGCAGATCCGTTTGCTGAAGTTGTTGCTGGTGCTGGCAAAACCGAATCAAGAACAACGAAAAGATATTGATTTTCTATTGGCCTTGGGGGATTTGTTCACCTTGGTAGTTTATGGCCAGCTCATTATTGAAAATGCGAAATTGTATGGCATTGAGGATGATCTTCTCGATCAAATCTTTGACTTTATGGTGAGAGATTTTTCAGATAATGCCCTGACACTTTACTCAAGAACCAGCAGCACTAATATCCAGATGTATCTCTGTTCCCATATGGTTAAAAAACCGGTGGTGAATCATGAGCGCTTCACCCGTGTCTGGGAAAATGATGTTTATGCCTTAAAAGACCAGTATAGTATGAATGCATAATGTTCCCTTTGGACTAGATGGTGTCAGGGTATACGCTGGAAACTGGAAACTGGAAACTGGAAACTGGAAACTGGAAACTGGAAACTGGAAACTGGATTCACAACGAAACGAACGAATAAGACGAACTTTTGTCCCTTTGAATAAAGCTTAAAAATATATTTCGTAATTTTCGTCAAATTCGTTGTAAAAAAATAGCATCACTATCCTCTGCGCCTTTGCGTCTCCGCGAGAGGAAAAATTAAAACCTCTTCGTGTATAAATGGCAATAAGGAGTTCCGCCTGATTTCTGGTAGTAATCCTGATGATATTCTTCGCCATCATAGAAGGTTGTCGCCGGGCTTAAATCTGTGGCCACATCGAGACCCTTTTTTTCTAGAATTTTAATCAGTTTCTCGGCCGTGGCTTTCTGTTCGTCTGAGAAATAGAAGATTTCGGTTCGGTATTGTGTCCCAATATCTGGACCCTGACCATCAACCTGGGTTGGATCATGAGTTTCAAAGAAGAGTCGGGTTAATTCTTCATAACTGACTTTTGCAGGATCAAAAACAACTTCCACGGCTTCGGCGTGACCGGTAGTGCCTGTACAGACCTGTTTGTAGGTTGGGTTGGGAACGAATCCACCAGTGTAACCCACTTTGGTAAAGATGACGCCATCCATCTTTTGAAGTTGGTATTCAACACCCCAGAAACAACCTGAGGCAAAAATTGCCCGTTCCGTTTTGATAGTAGCAGGCTCAAAATTCAAAGAAATAGAGTTCACGCAATGACGTGTATCCTTGGAAGTGAATTGCTCTCCTAAGAAAACATGACCCAGATGACCATCACAGTTAGCACAGACAATTTCCGTCCGACGTCCATCAGCGTCTTTCACACGCTTGACAGCACCTGGAATCTCATCATCAAAACTTGGCCAGCCGCATTGAGCATCGAATTTGTCCCCTGAGCGATAGAGTGGGGCATCACACTGTTTGCAGGTATAGGTTCCGTCCTCTTCGAGATGTTCATATTTCCCGCTACCAGGTCTTTCGGTACCTTTGTTTATAATGACTCGGGCTTCTTCTTTGGTGAGTTTATTATAGTTCTTCATAGGTTTCTGTCCTTGAATAATTATGGCTAAAAGCAGGCTAAAGCTAAGGGTTGCCAGCTTGATAAAAAATGGTTTTACACGCATACATCAATCCTTTCCAGGTGATTGCTAAGAATATACATAAGAGACAAACGAAAGGTGACAGTAATTGTTCCTATTTAACTCAGAGACGAGTGACCTGTATCATTTATGGAAGCAGAGCATCGATACCTGATTTTATTATCTCTTGGAGAGACGCAATGCGTTGCGTCTTTACTATCCTTAACCCACAACCATCCACTGGTTAGTCATTCTGAACGGATGTGAAGAATCTCCATTTTTGGTTAGGTGCTAGAGGTTAGGTGTTAAGGTCAAAAGCCAAACTGCAGAGATCGCGAGGGGAGCAAGGGTATATGGATGAAACTAGAAACATGCAAACCTAACACCTAACGCCTATCCCCCAACTCTCACGCGATAGCACCACATTTTCTCAAAGCAATCTCCCCTTATAACCCATTGAAATATTATCCAAATTACCTACCTTCCAGCACTATTTACCAAAGTGTGAGGAAGTTATATGGAATTCTATTCGCAACAGAACAACACCATTCTGCATTTATACTGCAAAGCATAAATGTTATTATATGTTAAAAAAGGATATAAGAACTAGTTAGAAACACAGGAGAATTTGATGCAAGAAATTAGATTGAAATCTTGGAACGAATTCAGAGCTACAGTTCATGATATTCGTGATAAATATGGAATATTTGAATATACTGAAGATTATAAGCATAAAAACATAGTCCTATTTCGAGGGCATTCAGATGCAACCTGGGAATTAGAAACTACTCTCGAGCGATATGAAGATAAAGATGTTTCATTAGATCTATATTTATTGAAAGCACATCAAAGTCACCATGAAATCGAAGCACTTACGGGGAAAAATTGGAATCTTAAGGGGTTCAGAGAACTAATTGAGGGAATAGCTGAAAAGCAGAGTGACACATTTATTGATTTGGGATGTCATGAATACTTAATTTACCTACGCCATCATGGCTTTCCATCACCCCTGCTGGACTGGTCCTCCTCCCCTTATGTTGCTGCATATTTTGCGTTTTTTAATAAATCGCATGCAGAGGATGTGGCTATTCATGTCTACATAGAATCAACGAGAGGAACAAAAACTCTTTCTGGAAACTCTCCAGTAATTCATACCTTGGGACCATATGTAACCACAGATGTAAGACATTTTTCTCAAAAAGCTCAATACACTATAACTACCCAATTTGACGAAGGCATGAAAAGACAACATTTTAAACCTCATTCGTCTGTTCTTGATCAAAATGTTCGAAATCAAGACTTACATATTAAAATAATCATACCTGCTTCTGAACGTCTGGCAGCAATAAAAGAATTGGATGACTATAACATTAATCATTACACTTTATTTGGAACAGAAGATGCATTAGTTCAAGCTCTGGCAATCAAGCAATTTGACCTATCTGGTGCCTAACAGAGGCTTCAACCTGACTCACTACATGGGATTGCTTAACGGAAATGATGTCGCAGAATACAGGAATAATACAAAAGGATAAACCGTCTGGAAGCAGCTTAAGCTCTGGCCGTTATGTACACAAAGAGGATAAAAAGATGAGACAAATGAAGATGATTGTTGCGCTAGTGTTAATAGTTATTTCAACTGCAGCGGGTGGAATTATTGACACCACAAATGTAATTCGTCCTCACAGCAACTCGAAAGCGCTGGAGTTTGGTATGTACGGATTACTCAATTTTCGGGGTTACCTGGGGAACACCTTTGCACTTAAATCTTTCACTTCACCCAATCGTGCAAGAAGATATATTCTGGATTTAAGCACGCATGGGTCCAATGAGTCAGGTGAAATGGAAAAATATCAATACAGGACGATAATTGGTGATTCACTAATGATAGATACAACTTACGAAGATTTATCTTCAGAGGAAAACAGGATTACACTATCTCTTGCGGTTCAATGGATTCGGTATACCGATAACTATGGAAATTTATCCTTGCTCTATGGAATAGGTCCAATCTTCGGTTTTTCAGTTAACGATGGCGTTAATTCTCGTGATCCAAGAGCCATACTACCATATACCTATTCATATGACAGGAAAACAGCTACAAAGGCAATCTACACAGGACTTGTACCAGTTGTGGGAGTGGAATGGTTTCTTCATAAGAATCTTAGTTTTCATGCTGAGTATTCTGCGACGATAAAAATGGGATGGAGAAGTACTGACGATAGTAATCATAATGGATCAACATATAACTGGGTAGAGTATGACTCACACACAGAGGGCATATATTACGAGATCAGAAACAATGCGAACGCTGGAGTTTCATTCTATTTTCGATGATTGAGCAACAGTGAAAAAGTTTACAGGCACACAAGTAAAGCGCAGGGACGTTAGCTGAGTTAAAATGCAGAAGACTTCAATAGCATGGATTCGTTTTAATCGAACCCCATTGATTCTGTGGGCAATCGTTTATGTGTCACTAGTTCTTTCCTCATGCTACACTACTGTACATCCTACTGCAAACCAATCGGCAAATGCTGTTCAAGAAAAAGCTAAGGCTACTGATAAAAAGACCTACACAGTTACCAGAGAAGACTCTATTCGTGCAAGGCTGATAGTGCCTAAGAAAATTGAAACTGACACCTTAAAAACTGCAAAGGCTATATACACACGTATTTATAAAGACATTGAATTTGATTCGACGAAATTAGCTGAAATCAAAAAGGTTTGGGACGAGGTTAGTGAATACAAACCAATATATACACCACTTGCACCCAAATCATTCAACCGGGGAAAGACCCTTTCTTTTTTGATCGATAGAACCTTCCTTGACTCGCTTCGAGCTACTAAGCCACCAAACAGCTTCACTGACGTAGATTCACTATTGCTTGGACTGGGTTATGTCAAACTTTCTGAGACCCCGCGAGAAAGAAGAATAGGTTCTGGTAAAGACTATAAGGTGAAGGTATTTAGCCTCACTAAGTACACCATCTCGAGAGAAGTAAATGGTAATGCACTCTGGCAGAAGATTCTGAATTTGCCTTACACTCGTGATCCCATTAATCACTGGTGTGGTACAGATCAGTTGATGGCAGAATGGACACCACATCTAACTTTTAAAAAGGAAGGTGATGTGTATGAGTTTGCCATTTCAGGAGAAGGAAAAATAACACATTTACTGAAAGTTCGTGTTGACAATGGGGTACTTCGATTAGTACCCATTTCTTCAGATATTGAATGATAAAGACCAAAAGAAACAAGAACATTAAGTGTCGAAACCTCGCAGTAGTCATCGCCGATGGCGGGATTCAAGCGCAGGACCGTTAGTCAGACAATAGTAAGGAAAAACTAAATGCAAAAACATTTTGATATGATTGGACTTTTTGTCAGCGATCTGCCTATGATGGTCAACTTTTATAAAAATGTGATTGGACTAGAAATTCAGTGGAATGGTGAAGGTCCTTATGCTGAATTTGCTCACGAGGGAATAAGATTCGCAATGTATGAGAGAAAAATGCTACCAGAACTTTTAGGGCAAGAACCTGAATTTACACGAAAATTGAATGGAACTTTTGAGTTGGCGATAAATGTTGGCTCGCCAGATAATGTTGACAAAGAATTCGACCGAATTACGCAAAACGGTGGTAAACCGGTATACGGGCCACGAAATGAACCGTGGAAAATAAGGTCAGCAATGTTCACTGACCCGGACGGTAATTTGATAGAAATCGCATCAGACTTTTGGGAATGAGGCAGAAACCGCATGGCTAACGAGGGCATAGAGTGGATTCACACAATTATCGAACAGAGCGGATCTGTTTTGGGAAGCAGCTCAAGCCTGGCCCGTTATGCCTAACACTTTTAGGGAACATCATTGACCTACTCGAATCTAAGCAATAATAATTTCCAGGTTCTACTCTTTGACCTTGACGGGACGCTTCTGGACTCTTTCTCCACACATTACGAAGTCTATGAAATAGTATTTGCCCATTTTGGAATTCAAATAAATAAAGAGAGGTTCCTAGAGACCTACTCGCCAAATTGGTATCAGACTTATGAAGCTTTTGGATTGCCAAAGGAAGATTGGAAAGCAGCAGATATATTTTGGGTTGAGGAAGCTGAGAAGAGAAATCCAGGGCTTCTTCCCAGGGTGTTTGAAACTCTCACAAAACTCAATAATCGCTATACCATGGGGTTGGTCACATCAGGATCAAAAAGTCGCGTGACTAAGGACCTGATGCGGACAGGAATTGGCAGTTTCTTCAAAACTATAGTTACTGGGGATGATATTCAAGCTCCTAAACCCTCACCAGAAAGTATAGAGTTAGCTTTGTTGAACCTTGGAGTTCAAGCAAACCAGGTGGTATATATCGGAGATGCCCATGCAGACTATGAGATGGCTAAAGCGGCTGAGGTTCATTTCATCGGGGTAAGTAGCGCATTTGCCAGCTTGAATTCAAATGATCCAGAATACAGTGTATACCCAATC
>CAZOBQ010000119.1:0-8027 GCA_964578155.1 uncultured Lentisphaeria bacterium | reverse complement strand
ATAGGATCGATCTGGAGACTGGATATATCCATATCTTCAACGATACTTGAACGCTGTCCCACTATCTCCACTGCCTTTGTGTGAATGGCCTGGGGTTTTAGGCTAGTAGATGCAATAAAATGGCTCTTGCTCTCGAGATAGATACTGTAGGTGGTATCTTCATAGGCAATATGTGAAAACGTCAAATTGATAGTTCTTGCAGGGACATTCCGTACAATATAAAAACCTTCAAGATTTGTAGCTGCCCCCTGCCCCGTTTCATTTATAAATACATTCACTCCAATAATGCTCTCACCAGATTGTGCATCATGGACAAAGCCTGAAATATCATCTGAAAATACTGGCGTATTGGTCACTAACAGAATTAGCATAATGAGTAACAGCTTGAGTTTTATCATGGTAACAGCAACCCAACACTAAAGAGGAGTCCCAGCCCTGCTTGAGGAATAACATCGGGGAGGATATTATAGCCCACATAAAAACCTAAACCTCCATAGAGCCCCTTATGGTACACAGGACGGTATTCAATGCTGGCCTGTCCTGAGATGTTTACATACAGTAGGTTCTGATAATCAAGATGCTCGAAATGACTTCCTTCAAAATTGTTGAAACCAAAACGAAATGTTGTTGAACCTTTAGTTATCCAACCTGATGATAATCTACGATACCATTGTTGATCCTTTCCTCCAATGGCTATGGATTCATGGATACTTGATTTGCGATAGAAGAGTCCTGGTGAACCTCGTTTCCACGTAGATTCCTGGTCAGGTGGAAAATCAAGGGTCAGATGGGTATTAATGGCGTACCCATCACTGAAGAATATAAATTCCGACCAAGTCATGAGTTGCCGTCGAAATATATGAGGATAAAATACAGGATTAAAATCATGAGTAGCTAGCGCTGTAGATTGTTGTTCTAGTAGTTCCTTGACCAGCCCAGCCAAATAATCAGCTTCAGCCTGTTTTCTCTTTTTCTTGAGATGTATTTCCCATATCCAATCACTAATCGCTTGACCAAGGGTATCATGATAGGTGGTGTATGCATTTAGTCGAAGTCCCTTTTCCAAGAACTGTTGATTGTCAGTCCAGAGAATGAGATTAGAAATATGGAGTGTCCCAGATATCTCTAGCGAATCACTAACAAACTGTGATCGAAATAGCTTTGACAAGGATTGATCCATAGCTAGATACTGATCTACAGGAATATATCTAAATTTTTTAGTTTGCTGTATTCCCAGAATAGACTCATCCAAAGATCGGGAATCAATGATTTCCATTTTTCCTGCTGAAACAGCTAGAGTTGAGTCTTGAGCTACTTCAATATACAGAGTATCAGAAACGAATGTGCCAAGAGATGGTAATTTGTATTTTTGCGCCTGCAGATGATTCGAAAAGACCAAACAAAACAACAAAATGATCCACTGTGTTTTGAGATAATGCCGTTTCATAAGCTGGTTTCTATTGTGCTAGCAGGAGTAGAATGTTCCGTTGGCTGTCTAAGTTAAGGTTTTTCATTTCACCTTATACCCCACCGTGTCCACCAAAAGCTCTGAGTCATCGGACATTATACCTTTGATCAATGGATCCCCGGCAAACTTTTTCATCCCATCAGCATCATTGATAGTCCAGACATGTAAGGGCATTTTTTTGTATCCCGACCAGAATTTAACGAAGCCCTTTACATCTATTGCAGAAGGATGAATAAAATCGGGGTTAGATAAGCATGCGCCACTAAAATTGCGGAAAGAAAACAAATTAAGATCTTCATTTTCCCATAAAAAAGCAGTAAAAATGCTTGGGTCAGCTCTCTTCATCCTCCAAATACATATTGGATTGAAAGAGGATATAATAACCCGATCTCTGAGATTATTCTTTTGAACAAAATCAGCTACCAACGATTCAGTTTTCGTAACAAGGGAAAATGAGAATTCTTTAATCTCGAAGTTGAGGATAACATCTGTAGGTAATGCATCTATCACTGCCTGTAGTGTTGGAATGCTTTCCTCTCTTCCAGACCAACTATGTGCTGCATTAAGGGCATGCAATTCAGCTAGGGAATAATCTTTTATCTCCCCTTGTCCATTCGTGGTTCGTTCCAGTGTATGATCGTGAATTACAACGATCTGATCATCCCTAGTTAAGTGAACATCAAGTTCAATGGCATTACAGCCATCAGCCAGTGCTCTTTTGAATGAAGGGATCGTATTCTCAGGTTCATGAACAGGAGATCCGCGATGACCAAATAGCAGATAGGGGTGATCTTTATACAAGATGGATGTATCAAGGGGTTTCCATGCTAAGGCACGAATTAGCAGCATTATTAGAATTACAGCAAAGAAGTAGATGACAAACATGTACACAAATTACTGTGGATTATTTACTGTACAAGAGTGAGGATACAGTAGAAATTTAAAAATTGTCATCCTGAGCATTGGCGAAGGATCTCACTTTTGGGTATTGCTTGCTCCCATCACCCGAGGGATCCTTCACTCCATTCAGGGTGACTAAGCTGGAGATTTTTCCAAATATACTTTCCCTATGGGTTCATTACCAAGAGCTTATACCCAGAATTCTTTACCACATCTTCATCAATGGGTAGAGTTCGGTATTCACCTCTATTGAACATCTCAGCTTGATCATCATAATGAGACGATAAAGGATTACCTGATTGTCCCGTTGGTAAAATACTTTGGCCTCCTTTATGGAAATTGGCAAAATCATAGATATGTCTCACGGAAGGGCCTAAAACAACATCGTATGGATCAAACATACGGTATTGCATGTTGTTGACTGTTGTTCCTGAGCCTGCTGCCTGAAATGGTCCAACATTAAGGTCTAGCAACCAATCCAATACTTTTACCTTTGCCATGGGATGCTCGTGAGTCAAAGTATGCATTTCTCCCCAGAGCCAATCATCTGTATTTTCGCCAAAACGCGCTTCCAGCTCACTGATGGCCTCTGCGAATGATCGTTGAGCGATATCTTTGGGCGTCTCTACCATGTCAGGCGTGGAAACATCATCAAACCAGGATGATTCAGGAATATGTTCCAGTAGAAAAATGGCATTACGGATACTGAGATTAGCTAATTTAAAGAATCCATCCTTAAAAGCTGGTCCAATCATATCCATTTCATCACCATAAAGGTTATAGGCAAACCTTAACCAGAGCGTATTGAAAACTGCAGATGCCAGCTCTGTTTTTCCAACGATATAATCCCAGTTCGCCAAAGCATCATAAGCTGTCTTAAAGTTTGCCTGACTCATATCTGAGTCGGCAAGCAAGTCAATAAAATATGGCGTTAGATCTCGTGCATGGTCCGACAGAAAGTCCATTTGGATATCTTGCATATCCTGAACATCATATTTTTTACCAGGGACCCGCAGCATCTCGTTGATGCGATTAGCTCGAGCAGGTGGTTCCCAATAAGCACTTATGTAGTATGGAAAATCATCACCGATAGTTTTGTTATTTGCCGTAGCGATATATTCCTGGTCCGGGTTGTACTGAAAGGGCATCTCTTCAAAAGGTACAAAGCCTTGCCAATCCCATTGAGGATCATCTCCAGGAAGCGGTACAAGACCTGTGCCTTTAGCTCGAACAGGTAAGGCAACTGCAGGTCTCCAGCCAATATTCCCCTCCAGATCAGCATAGATCATGTTTTGCCCGGGAATCCAAAACTTAGACACTGCTTCAGTGAAATCTTCCCAGTTTTTGGTAATATTCAGGTCAAAAAATGCATCCAGTTCATTTGTATTATAATTGCCCACCCAGGACATGGCAATCGGTGGTGATGGGTTTTCCTGTAACACTGAATGAACATCATTAATAATGGGACCATGATGTGTTTCTCTGACATAGAGTGTGACAGCCTCACCACCCTTTACAGCGATAACTTCTTCATGGATGATCATGTCGCGCCATTCCCCATCATGGTAATATTGATTTGGATGCTGGTCATCGGTAACTTCAACATAAAAATCTGTATCGTCTACCATGACGTTGGTAAAGCCCCAGGCATAATCTTGATTTTGCCCAAGTATCACCAATGGAACACCTGCCAGGGTAACTCCTGCCACATCAAATCGTCCTCCCACCAAATGCATTTCGTACCAAACAGGTGGTTGAGAATATCCCAGGTGAGGATCATTGGCTAGAATCGATTTCCCGCTTTTTGTCATGGCACCACTCAGGACCCAACTATTACTCCCAATATGAGAACCTATTGCGCCAGTAATCTCTCTAATCCGTTGTTCACTTTTGAATATATGCTCAGCCGTTTCACTAAAATTTTTGGGCGTCTGAGGTACGATATATGGTTTTGTATCTGGATAAACAGGGTACAGTTCACGTGCTTTCCTGTCGCCCAGTTTATCAAGAACACCACCAAAAATAACTTCAGGCATCCAGGCCAGACAAAGATCATGGCCCATGAGACGGGCATAACCAATAATATGATTGTAGGTCCAATGAATAGGTTCATGACCAGCAATCTTAAACTCAACTGGGAGATCATCGCTATGTTCATCAATATAGGCGTTGATTCCCTCAAGACTGCGACCTAGAAGTTTCCGGTTCTCAGCTGACATGGATTTACTCACATTTTGGGCAATCCGGTGAAATCCCCAGGTGCGTAAATATTTATCATCTTCGATAAGATCAGGACCAAAAGCCTCTGCCAGTCGACCTTCAACAGCACGCGCAATAATGTCCATTTTATATAGTCGCTCAGAGGCCTGCAGATACCCCACGGCGAAGAAAAGATCTTCCTCATTCTCTGCATATACGTGAGGGACACCATATTCGTCAGTATAGACATTTACGGGAGCGGTGAGCTGGGGCATTTTGAGTTGCCCTTCATGAACAGCAACGGGACCCTTGAGATAGAAAAATTTCAACCCTGTAAATCCTACGATGACTACTATAACTATAATACCCAGTGATGCCTTAAGCAATTTCATGTCCCAATCTCCTGATTTTGTTATGCTGAAAAGGTAGTTTTGTTCAATTGATTGTCCATAAATTTTACAACCTGTTTTATGCATGGCAATCAAGGTCGCAGTCTATATTGTTGCATGGATTTCCTGCGAAATAAGACAAAGCAACTGACTGCTGAACTTCATATCTTTCTATCAGAAATATATGAGGATCCTATTTTATCCATCCATGGGATTAGAAAACGCAGCAAGTTTCTTAGGGCACTTATCAAGCTGAATCCTGCTCTGCCAAATGAGCTCACCAAGAGACTAAATATAATGAGTGGCTTGCTGGCTCCCTATCGAGATGCTCAGGTAAATATGGATACGTATTCATCTTTGGTTAACCTATCCATCATGAATGCAGATCCCAGTATAGAGAATATTCTTAAGCAGAATGAATTTCTTCAAAAAGGATTACCAGACGAAAGTGAAATGGATGATCTAAATCGACAGCTCGAAATGTTTATTGAAAAACTCAGCACGTCGAATCTGGATATTTCTCAAACAATAATTATTGAAGGAATAAACCGGGCTCATTTATCCGGTATTAAAGCACTCTCAAAAGCCCAGGTGGATCCGAAAAGTGAGATAGTCCATAATTGGAGAAAGAAAACAAAGCAACTCTGGTATCAACTCCGCTTTGTATTTGGGGATGAAATGGCAGACCCAGATCATCCTTGCGCTCAGAGTGAGTCCCTAGGCAAATATCTGGGAGAGATTCACGACTTGGATGTGTTCATAGAACTCCTGTCGCCAGACCGTCATGCCTCCCAAATCGATGCGATTCGCGGCAAGCGTCAAAGTCTTGTGAGTGCTTCCTTCACTCTAGGAGCCCTCCTCTACTCAACAGGAAACCTGAATATTTCAGCCTTAATAAATGAAGGTATATCACCTAACACACAATGACTCCCACTATAATTATATCCACTCAAAACATTCACAAGTCTTTCAGCAATACTCACTTGTTTAAGGATCTATCGGCGAATTTCCACGTTGGTGACCGGACTGGCTTAGTTGGTCCTAATGGTGCCGGCAAGTCAACTTTGTTGAAGATCCTAGCCGGACAGGAGCACGTTGATCTTGGGGAAATCTCTGTTTCCAACAAAACCAAGATTGCCTATCTACCACAAATTGATCTCTTTGAGGAAAACATCACCATCGGGGAAGTTCTGCTTCAACGCTTCCCACTGCATCTTGAAGACTGGGAAGTTCAGAAGCGTTTAAGTGAAATTAAGGAACAGGTTCAATTCTCAGATCTGGACCTGGTAGTAAACACGCTCTCAGGAGGCTGGAAAAAACGAGTAGCCATCGCAGCGATCTTGGCTGAAGACTGCGATTTGCTATTACTGGATGAGCCCACCAACCATCTTGATTTGGCAGGCATACTCTGGCTAGAGTCCCTGCTTCAACAAGCCAAATTCGCATTCATACTTATCAGTCATGATCGACTCTTTCTAGAAAATACTTGCACTAATATCATGGACCTGGATCGTCGTTATAAACAGGGATACTTGAAAGTCCGCGGTAATTATTCCCACTTCATTCAGGAACGAGAAAAATATTTAAGTGAGCAGCGAGCTGAGGAATTATCGGTATCCAACAAAGTCAGACGCGAAATAGACTGGTTGAGACGCGGCCCTAAAGCTAGAACTACCAAAGCCCAATACCGAATTGATAAAGCCCATGAGATGATTGATGAACTCAGTGAACTTAGGTATAGAAATAATCTACCTGATGAAGCTGCCATAAGTTTCAAAGCCAGTGATCGGCGTTCCAAAAAACTCCTCCACGCCCAAAACCTGAGTAAAAGTAGAGGTGGTAAACTATTATTCAAAGAGCTTGAACTTTTTCTCTCCCCTGGCTTAAAAGTTGGAATTATGGGCGCTAATGGCAGCGGAAAAAGTAGTCTGATCAATATTCTCAGAGGCACCTCAGAAGCCGACACTGGAACCATCGACCTGGCTCAAGGCGTACGTATTATTACTTTGGATCAATCAAGGGAGTTGCCGGATGAGAGTCTTTCGCTAAGACGAGCCCTGGCCCCTGAGGGTGATACCGTTATCTATCATGGGAATCCTCAGCATATCAGTGCCTGGGCAAAACGATTTCTTTTCCAACAGGATCAATTGGATCTACCCGTGGCTCAATTATCAGGTGGTGAACGGGCCAGGGTTTTATTGGCAAAGCTCATGTTGGAAACAGCTGAGATCCTTATTCTGGATGAGCCAACTAACGATCTGGATATTCCAACCCTGGAAGTATTGGAAGAGAATCTAATAGAATTCGAAGGCGCGTTACTCCTCATTACTCATGATCGATTTCTCATGGATAAGGTTTGTGATCAGATCATCTATCTGGATGGAGATGGAACAGCCAAGGTTTTTGCTGATAGTTTCCAGGTATCTACCTATCAGCAATCAAAGACTACTCAGATAAAAGCAGAAACTCCAGACGTCCCAACCTCCAGCAATCATAAAGTTAAGCATCAGCAGTTAAAAACTTTACGACGTGATTTCTCCAAAACTGAGCGAGATATTGAGAAAGCTGAAGTTCGAAAATCTGCTCTCGATGCAGAATTACATGATCCGGCCAACGCAACAGATCCGGAAAAACTGGCAGAATTCTCAAATGTAATTGACGCGCTGGATACTGAAATTGAAGCTCTTATGGTGAGGTGGGAAACTTTAGGTGATCAGATTTCTGAAATTGAAGATGTTTAACATTAGGTAAAGAGAACGGAGGTTGAGCCTCTCGAAACCTCAAAAGCAGAAATCCTACTAATTGGTCATTTCGACAAGCCCAATGTCCAGTTTATAAGTTTACCGTGGCAAAGCCGTCTTCCTACAAATCCGATCAAAATGACAATAAGCGCAAGCCTTATCCTCATCTCTATTGGTTAGCGGAAAATCATTATCTGCAAGATGTTGAGCGTAAGCAAGGGTCTCTTCTTTAATTCGCTCAATAGACCAGTCTTCGTTCTGTGAACTACGCCTGGCAGGCCACTCATCGTTTTCTTGAATTGCTAGGATGGCCTTTGATCTAGGGGGCAA
>CAZOBQ010000118.1:0-8029 GCA_964578155.1 uncultured Lentisphaeria bacterium | reverse complement strand
ACGTGCTTCAGAACTGATCGATATGCAGAAGCACTCAGGTGCGCACGCTCGTATGGGTGCCACTGATGTCTGTCCATTTATCCCCGTGAGCGGTGTAAGCATGGAAGACTGTGCTGAACTTTCGCGTATTCTGGGGAAACGTGTCGGTGAAGAACTAGATATTCCTGTCTATCTCTATGAATTTGCAGCCAGTTCACCTGAACGAGAAAACCTGGCTATCGTCAGAGCTGGTGAGTATGAAGGACTGAGCGAGAAGTTAAAAAATCCGCAATGGAAACCAGATTTCGGAGCTGCCACTTTTAATGTCAGATCGGGTGCGACAGTCATTGGCGCTCGGAAGTTCCTTATCGCTTATAACATTAATCTTAATACACGAGATCAGAAAAAAGCCACAGATATCGCTTTGGAAATTAGGGAAGCCGGTAGAAATGCCCGTGATCCCAAAACTAAGAAATTTATTCGGGATGAGAACGGAACTCCCGTTAAGCGCCCCGGCACCTTAAAGGCGGTGAAGGCAGTTGGCTGGTATATTGATGAATACCAAATGGCTCAGATATCAATGAACCTGGTGGATCAGGAAGTGACTCCTATCCATATGGCTTTTGATGAAGTTGTCAAGCAGGCTGATGAGCGAGGGCTTCGAGTTTCCGGGAGTGAATTAGTTGGATTAATTCCGCTCAATGCCATGTTGGATGCCGGCCGTTATTTTCTGAAGAAGCAGAATTCTACTACCGCAGTTTCCCATGCTGAGACGATTCGAATTGCTATCCAAAGTATGGGTCTAAATGAAATATCAGAATTCAACCCTGATGAGCGTATTATTGAATATCAGCTTGGTTCAAGCGATGGGCAAAAACTGGTAGATATGAAGGTCAATGCTTTCGTAGATGAATTAGCTTCTGATTCTCCAGCACCAGGTGGAGGTTCTGTCTCCGCACTTGCATCAGCCATGTCAGCTGGTTTGACCAATATGGTTGGCGTCTTGACCTACAATAAAAAGGGGTATGCTGAACATTGGGATGAAATTGAAACCATCAGTATTGAAGCTCAAGCCCTAAAAGATACCTTCCTCTACTTGGTAGACGAAGACACCCAATCTTTTAATCAGGTTCTTGCAGCCATGCGTCTTCCCAAAAAGAGTGATGAACAAATATCCACTCGTAATGAGGCCATGCAAAAAGCGACGATTTACTCCGCTCAGATACCTTTACAGGTCATGGAGAATTCACTCAGAATCATGCAGTTGGCATCTCGCATGGCAGAAATAGGTAATCAAAATTCGCTTTCTGATGCTGGAGTTGCAGTGCTGCAAGCTCAAGCAGGTCTAGAAGGAGCTGCCATGAATGTACTCATCAATATCCCTGGAATAGAGGATAAGAAGATTGTAGCAGATTTTGAGCAGAAGGTTGCCTCATTAAGATCTGATGCAAAGACTTTAGCTGAGACAATTCTTGCGGTTATAAACACTAAACTCACAACTCAAAACTCGTAACTCAAACATGTCCCGTATTCACGTCCTGCCTGAAATTCTCTGTAATAAGATTGCCGCTGGTGAAGTAGTCCAAAGACCTGCTTCTGTTGTTAAAGAACTATTAGAAAATGCCATTGATGCAGAAGCAACTAACATTGAGATCGCTATCGTCAACGGCGGGAGAGACCTGATCCAGGTGATAGATAATGGGATCGGATTGGCCAAAGATGACCTCGAACTTGCTCTTCAGCGCCACGCAACCAGCAAGATCGCGGAGATAGAGGATCTGTTCAAGATACGAACCATGGGATTTCGTGGAGAGGCCCTACCTAGTATTGCTTCAGTTTCCATGATGGAGTTGGTCTCTGTTGCCAAAGGGAGCAAAAAAGCCTACTCCATTGAAGTTCAAGCCGGAAAGTCAGGTGATATTCAGCCGGCAGCCTGGGAGACTGGAACTAGAATATCCATTAAGAACCTTTTCTTTAATGTCCCGGCAAGGTTGAAGTTTCTAAAAGCCAAACGAACTGAATTGAACCATATCCTGGCCAGAGTAAAACCATTGGCGCTGATCCATCCACAGATCTCATTTAAACTAACTGCCGATGATAAGGTGATGCTTGATCTGAGAATATCTACCCCTGAAGAGCGTATTGTTTCAATTTTTGGATCTGAATTTCGCGATAAAACGATTCACGTAGAAGATTCTCGTGGGAATATCAAAGTCTCAGGATTTGCAGGAAATCTGGATCTGGTTCGGGTTGCCCCTGGAGAGCAATACCTTTCAATCAACAAGAGACCCATTACAGACCGCCTCATTAACAACGCGGTCTATCAAGCTTACAAATCTTTGATACAGAGGGGAGAGTATCCCTTTTACATGCTGGATATTTCAGTACCCCTTAATGAAGTAGATGTGAACGTTCATCCAACAAAAACCGAAGTAAAGTTCAATGATGAATGGCGCGTTTATCATGTGGTGAAGGAAACCGTGGAGAATGGATTACGGCAGACACTCAAAGTGATGCCAGGTTTTCAGAACCGACCCCAAACTGCTCCAATGAGTACTCCAATTGGATTCAATCCTGCTCAAACCAGTTTTGTTGCCAGTTCGTCTGATCATCAGGAAACCTCCATGCAAATGAGAAGTCCTGAGGAGAGTGAGATTCTTCAGAAAGCGAGACAATTCAGTCAGGTGCTTGACCGTGGACCGACTGAGGTCAGACCTGAAAGACAAACAGGTGGCTTCATATGGCAAGTACACAACAAATACATTTTAAGCCAAATCAATAATGGGATAGCCATCATTGATCAGCATGTTGCTCATGAACGAATTCTCTACGAAGAAGCTCTCAATGACATGAACGAGAACAAAGGGACATCACAGCAATTGCTTTTTCCAGAGACCAAAGATTTCTCAGCTGATGATTACAATGTCTTGGTGGATATTATTCCTGCTTTGAACGACTTAGGTTTTCGACTTAGGGAATTTGGACCAAAATCTATTCTCGTTGAGGCAGTTCCTACCGGCATGCGGGGTGGCAGTGAAGGCGTAATCCTCAAAGAAATTATTGATCATTATCGTGAAAATCGGGTTTTTGACTATTCTCCCTCAAAGCGCTTGGCAGCATCCTACTCCTGTAAAGCAGCAGTCAAGGCCGGTGACCCACTTAAGGAAGAAGAAATGCGAGTCTTGGTAGATCAATTATTCGCTACTGAGAATCCCTTCTATTGCCCCCACGGTCGCCCCATTATTATTAATCTGAGTATTGATGAGTTAGACAAACGCTTTGAACGCCATTAAATAGGTGGATGTTTGTTTTGTGTCATGATCGTTGTCGGAGCAGTCAATCCGAACCCTGAGGCTCTCGAAGGGAGAGAGGTATTCCACTATAAGGACATTTCGAGAACACTTCGACATGCTCAGCGCAACGCCTCAATGCCAAGTTTTGTTCAAGCTCAACAAGACACTCAAGGATAGTAGAATTATAAACAAATTATATTTATGAAAACTATCAGAATTCACAACCAGGTTCTTGATCATCCAGATGCAGATTATCTCATTCTAGCAGGTCCTACGGCCGTAGGAAAAACAGAGACCGTCATGCAATTGGCAGCGCAATATGATATCGAGATCATCAGTGGTGATTCACGCCAGATCTACAAGTATATGAATATTGGAACTGCTACACCCGATGCCAAGCTCCTGAAGCAGGTACCTCATCATCTGCTCAATGATTTGACACCAGATGTGGTCTGGAATGCGGCTGAATTTTATCAACGGGCACGTCAGCTCGTCATTGATATACTTGAGCGGGGAAAATTACCTGTCGTTGTGGGTGGGTCAGGCATGTATCTGGATGCGCTTCGCTTTGGCCTCTTTGATGAGCAAGTAAAAGACCCGGATCTTAGACAAAAATACCAAAAAAAGATGGATGCTGGAGAAGCTGAATCGCTTTGGAATAACTTAGCTGAGTTGGATCCTGAATACGCCAAGACTTTTCATTATAATAATCATAAAAAATTGATGCGCGCCTATGAAATTTATGAATCAACTGGTACCATCCCATCCATTGCATTCAAGAATAGTACAGATCCGTTTGAGAAAAGAGAACTGTATGTTATTCTTGATAGAGATCGACCGATTTTATATGAGAGAATCAATTTGCGAGTCTTGGAAATGCTCAATCAGGGCTTGCTTGATGAATGTCAGTCTCTGTTAGATAAAGGATATACAACTGACCTGTATCCAATGAAAACTATTGGCTATAAAGAAGTATACGCCTTTTTCAATGAAGAGTACAATGAAGAAGAAATGATTCGATTGATTCAAAAGAATACCCGCAATTTCGCCAAGCGTCAACTCACTTGGTTTCGTAATCACCCTTTTGATCACTGGATAAACCTGGGCGAATAATTATTTCCTCCAGCATTTGCTCTCAATAGCCCCGTCCTTCAGGGCGGGGTTTCATGCAACCATATCTATCAGGTTTTGTGAGCAGGGACATGTCTTAAAAGATGTCCCTGCTCACAAAATGTTTAGATGAGAATCCCCGTACCCCGGGTTAAAACCCGGGGCTATTGAGATTATTCTCTCTATTATACGATGTTAATAATTTAAATAGGCAGGGCACAAAAAAGCCCCGCTTATGGCGAGGCTTTAGCGTTGCTTTTATTTCATGTTAATTAGCATTTAGAATAGCCACAATTATGACAAAGTAAGCATCCACCTTCATGTGAGATAGTCGAACCACACTCAGGGCAAATTGACATCTTACTTGAACTGGCTCCATTGCTTGGCTCTACCATATTGAAGTGAGCTCCGCCACCTAATTCTTCATCGCCATCATTCTCTGATAGATCTCTAACCTGCTCACCCTTGCTTTTGATGTTGAACTCAGCCATGTGTTGCTCCAGGGCTTTCCCAATAGCATCTGGGGTTGAGAGTATCAATTGACCATTTTCCCAAACAGGATTTGGACCACTGATTCCTTTAAGCTGTTTGATGATTTCTGATACATCCATTCCACTTCTCAATGAAAGGGAGATCAAACGACTTATTGCTTCAGCCTGAGCAGCGGCATTGCCACCAGCTTTTCCAATGGTTGTGAATATCTCACAGAGTCCGTCTTCATCATGATTGATGGTGATATACAAGGTTCCTTCACCGGTGCGAATTCTATGTGTAACACCATAGGTATCTTTGGGTCGGATACGTGGGTGAAGTGCTGGTGCTTCCAGAGCTACTTCTGGAGCTAGGCTTGTTTCTGCTGCCTTTTCCTCAGGTTTCTCGGATATCAATATACCTTCGCGACTACCTTCGCGATAAACGGTGATCCCTTTAAGACCGGCTTTATAGGCTGCCAGATAAATATCAGCAACAGTCTCCACAGAAACGTCTTCTGGCAGATTTACGGTTGAACTGATGGAGGCATCGATATAGCGCTGAATTGTGCCTTGCATCTTAACCCTGAAATGTGGATCAATATCATGAGCTGTGATTACGGAGTCAGGTAGGTTCTTATCTGTGCCATATTTCTTCAAAATGGTAGGGTGAACAACTTTAAACTCATCAAACTCTTCACCATAAGAATCGTTCTTTTTCACACGGCGTTTGTAGCTGACGTTAAAAATTGGTTCCACTCCTGAACTGACCTGAGCCACGATGGCGCCGGATCCTGTTGGAGCTACAGTAAGGATGGTTGCATTCCTAATACCGTTTGTTTTGATCTCAGCTTGAACTTCTTCAGGAAGATTCTTGATGTACTTACTGTTCTGATAGCCTTGCCATTGAAAATTAGGAAATGATCCTTTTTCCTTGGCCAATTCGATGGATGTGTTGTAGGCTGTTGTCGATAGTTTCTCCATCACTTCTTCGACTGCTTCCAGAGCATCATCAGTATCATACTTAATACCTCTAAGCATGAGCATATCAGCTAAACCCAGAATACCCAGACCAACACGTCGATCACCAAGAGCATTCTTTTTTTGGTCTTCCAGAGCATGTCTATCAACGTTATAATCGATAACATTATCCAAATAACGAACACTGAGTCTTACCGTGTCTGTGAACTCATCCCACTGGAAATCACCATCATGATTTACAAAGCGAGCCAAGTTGATCGCTCCAAGATTACAGGCGCCACCGTCAGGAAGGGGTTGTTCTCCGCAAGGATTGGTACTTACCAGCGGACTGCAATACTCTGCATTGTGATAGTCTACCATGGTATCCCAGAAAATGATGCCAGGCTCAGCACTTGCATGAGCTGCAGTGATGATCTTGTCCCAAAGTTCTCTAGCACGAATGGTTTCATAAACCTTTTCATTCCAGCGCAGTTCAAAATCAGTATCCAACTCAACAGCTTCCATAAATTCATGGGTCAAAAGGACTGATATGTTAGAGTATTTAACCTTATTGAGGTCGGTTTTAATTTCAACAAACTCTGCGATATCCGGATGATCAACTCGTAAAGTCTGCATGTTGGCGCCACGTCGGCCATGTTGGGCTATTGTATTTGTATTCTCGCTGAAGAGATTCATAAAGCCAACAGGTCCACAAGATTCGCCACCGGTTCCGCCGATGCTTGAGCCTTTGGGACGAAGGATGGAGAGGTCATGTCCGCAACCGCCGCCATATTTATAAGTCCGTGCTTCCTGGATAATAGCATCATAGATTGAACTGATGGAATCTGTTTTAATACCGACTACATAACAATTATTAAGGGTCGTTTTGATGTCGTCGCGTCCTGCACCATGCATGATGCGGCCACCGGGCACAAAACGGAAATCGTGAAGGATCGTATAAAAGCGATCCTCCCAAACATCAGGTGTTTCTTCCAAAGCAGCCATGGCTTTCGCCAAACGTCTCCAAAGGTCCTCAGGGGAGTGTTCATCGGGTGCTAAATATTTATTTTGAAGCACACTCTTTCCAAGTTCATCCACACCGTAATAAGCTTCTATGTCAGAGCCGCTACGTGGTTTATCCTGGTTAACAATCTCCTCGATCTGAAGCTCGGGATCTTGTATGGGTGGCTTTCTTAGGCTCTCTTCATTGAAATCAAAAGGGAACTGTATGTTTTCGGACATGTATCGTTACTCCTCAGCATTTTGCCAAAAGTTTTGTTGCTTAACTTCTCAATTCAAAAATTTTGGAAAAATGTCAGCGAGAAGCCTGTTACCCAATTGTTTGTTGACTGGTTTAGATGTTGTCCTGCATGTGATTGAGGTCACGTTTTCCCAGCGTGTTGAATATAGAGGGAAGACATATTATGACAAGATACATTTTGCTGAAAAACACAAAATATTGATTCAAATATGCATGAAGAACTACATCTTGTATTAGTAAGTGACTCGTTGAATATCAAACATTTAGCTGGAATTTGCTCAACTAAGTTATAAGCTGAGCTGAAGCTGAGCCATGATGTTAATAATTTCGAGAATACCGAAGCGCCGTATGTTGCACTTGGTGTTTTGCGAACTATTACTCAAATTTAAGTAAATTACTTGCTCCGTAAGCGTTAAATCAGTTAATTCCCACCGTTGATTTTGAATGCGGGTGTCGCATAATGGTAGTGCCTCAGCTTCCCAAGCTGATGGCGGGAGTTCGATTCTCCTCACCCGCTCTTAACTAATATCGAATACAGAACCAACCGTCGATTAGTAGCTATGGCTCGGCAGGCAAGGAACACCGAATATCGAACCTCATAAAACAAATACACCAAAAAATAAGATAGCAGAATCCGAGACCTTTCGAAAGATCACTGATCGTGCTAGCGAAGGTGTGGCTATTCATGTGGACGACAAGATCGTGTATATCAATCAAAAGTTAGCCACCATGTTGGGTTATAAAGATCCCGCTGAATTACTCGGAGGCCTCGCTTCTGACCTGGTCCAAGAATCACGTAGAGCCATTTCCAAAGAAATGGAAAACACTATGTTGATCACGGATGAAGAACAGTTCACGATTGAAGATGTCTATGAACGGGAAAATGGTCAATTGTTACCGGTGGAAGTCTCCGCTATGCCAATTGAATATCAAGGAGAAAACGCAGTACAGATCAT